>JBJELP010000202.1:0-2155 GCA_051879215.1 Lachnospiraceae bacterium | reverse complement strand
TGGCAAAAGGATCTGTAAGAAAAAAAGGAAAGAAATGGTACTACCGCTTCTATGTAGAAGATGCAAGCGGCAATCTGGTTCAGAAAGAATACGCTGGAACTGAAAGTAAAAGTGAAACGGAAAAACTGCTCCGTCAGGCAATGGACGATTACGAAAGCAAGAAATTTGTTGCAAAGACAGATAATCTTACCGTAGGAGAACTTCTTGATATGTGGGCGGAAGAAGAACTGAAAGTTGGAACACTCAGCAATGGTACAGTGGAAAATTATCTTGGTGCAATCCGTTGTATCAAGAAACATCCGATTGCGGAACGCAAATTGAAAACGGTTACTGCTGAACATTTACAGGCATTTCTCGATCTGCTGACATTCGGCGGGGAATTTCCAGATGGAAAAGTGAGAAAAGGATACAGCAAAGATTATATCCATTCCTTTTCAGCAGTATTACAGCAGGCTTTTCGGTTTGCAGTATTTCCAAAACAGTTGATTACGTTTAATCCCATGCAGTATATTAAGCTGAAAAAACAGGCAGAGGATGTGGATTTATTCTCAGATGATGAGGTAGAAGAAGGCATACAGCCTATTTCCCATGAAGATTATGAGAGACTGATAGAATACCTCAAAGTAAAGAATCCACCTGCAATCCTGCCAATCCAGATTGCATACTATGCGGGACTTCGTATCGGTGAAGTTTGCGGATTGACATGGCAGGACATCAATCTTGAAGAACAATGCCTGACCATTAAAAGAAGTATCCGCTATGATGGCACAAAACATAAAAACATCATCGGACCGACCAAGCGAAAGAAAGTAAGGATTGTTGATTTTGGCGATACTCTGACTGAAATACTGAAAACAGCCAGAAAAGAACAGCTTAAAAGCCGGATGCAGTATGGTGAACTTTACCACCGCAATTTCTACAAAGAAGTACAGGACAAAAACAGAGTGTATTATGAATATTATCATCTGGACGGAACCGAAGGAGAAATCCCGGCAGATTACAAGGAAATCTCCTTTGTCTGCCTGAGACCGGACGGATGTCTGGAACTGCCAAGCACACTCAGCATTGCCTGCCGATCAGTTGCAAAAAGGTTGGACGGATTTGAGAATTTCCATTTCCACCAGTTGCGACACACCTACACAAGCAACCTCCTCTCAAACGGAGCTGCTCCAAAAGATGTACAGGAACTGTTAGGACACTCTGATGTCAGTACCACAATGAATGTCTATGCCCACTCTACAAGAAAAGCAAAGCGAAACTCTGCCAGACTTCTTGATAAAGTAGCAGGCAACGACTAAATAAAAACTTCCCTTATTTCCCTTGCTGATTCCGCATAAGGGCAAAAATAAGGGAAAATACATATCATTTCACTATCTAAGGTGGCTGAAAATCCTGTAAAATAAGGAAAGTTCAGGAAATCTCTCCACAAATTCCGATTTACAGTTGCATTATAACCGTCATTTTCTGACTAGACAACGCAAAGTGTCTTGCACCTCTTACCGCTAGTCATCCCATGTACGACACCTTGTCGGTGCCCTAGTCTTTACAATTCTTTAATTTTTGACTTGCATTCCATAAGCACATTCAGCTCATCATTACTAAGCGTGATGCCTTTGCCGCAAGATTCAGAACAAAAGTGCTCTTGCCTTCTCCCGGATCCCCCTGCACAATCGTGACTTTAGTGTGCATTTTTGAAAGGAGCCTCAAACCCTTGGTATTACTGGGAAATGGCTAAAAATAAAGGCTCCTGAGATGTTTCTCAAGAGCCTGAAAATTGGCGGAGGACACGGGACTCGAACCCGCGGGACTGTTACGTCTTACCTGATTTCCAATCAGGCTCCTTAGCCACTCGGTCAATCCTCCGCATAAGATTAACTATCAGCTATGTCATCCGTTTCATATTTAGTTCGTCAAACGCTTGTTAATGATACCATTTTTTTACAGCATTATCAAGTTGCTCAAGGAAAATATGTGATGCAGGCTGTTAAATTTATCACAATTTTATTGACTTTTGTGTGACCCTGGTAGGCATATTACGAGCTTGATGAGCTTGTCAGCGAAAGTGTGCGCATAACAACAGAAGGCGGCCTGGATGGCCGCCTCTGACTGAAGACAAACACAAGGTTCCGACTTGGTATGCCTTGTGTTTGTCCTC
>JBJELP010000201.1:0-9058 GCA_051879215.1 Lachnospiraceae bacterium | reverse complement strand
GAAACGATTGCGGCAGAGGATGTCCTCCACGACATGGGTATTTTCAGCATGATGAGCTCCGATTCCCAGGCCATGGGTCGTGTGGGCGAGGTAATTACCCGTACCTGGCAGACCGCAAGCAAAATGAAAGAGGAAAGAGGCGCTCTTCCGGAAGATGAAGGTCATGGAAACGATAACTTCCGTGTAAAACGATACATTTCCAAATACACAATCAATCCGGCAATCACACATGGTATTTCACAGTATGTGGGTTCCGTGGAAACAGGAAAATTTGCGGATCTTGTCCTTTGGAATCCCGCCTTCTTCGGAGCAAAGCCGGATATGATTATCAAGGGTGGTATGATCATTGCTTCCAAGATGGGTGATGCCAATGCTTCTATTCCCACAACACAGCCAATCTTCTATCAGCCGATGTTTGCAGCCCATGGAAAAGCCAAAAAGGAAGCCTGCCTCACATTTGTTTCTCAGTCTGCAATGGATGAAAATGTAAAAGGAAACTATGGTCTGGAGAAAACAGTGGTTCCTGTAAAAGGATGCAGAAATATCAGCAAGAAAGATATGGTATTCAATGACAGAACACCGGAACTTACGGTGGATCCGGAGACTTATAAGGTTACCGTAGACGGAGAAGAAATTACTTCCAAACCGGCCGAAAAGCTTCCGTTGACACAGCTTTACAGCCTGTTCTAATAAAATATACTCTCGGAATCTGATAACCATATGAAAAAGATTCCGAGAGTACATCAAAAACAACAAGGGAGAGAATCATTATGTTAGGCGTTTGTCTGTTATTTGTAGGTATTGTATTGATTAATAACGGTATGTGTTCTTTATACAACGTTGATGGAAAATCTGCCGCTGTGATGAACATCTTTACCGGCGGTCTTTCTTTATTTATTAACTTTGTAAATCTCATACAGGGAAATTATTATGCAGCGGGAACCGGACTGTTGTTCTGCTTTACCTATCTGTTTGTTGCATTCAGTAAGTTTTTGAAGCTCAGCCCCATTCCCTTTGCATGGTTTTCTACTTTTGTGGCAGTAAATGCAGTTATTTTCGGTACCATTGAGGGATTTATCGGAAATACAGCACTGGGAATCACGCCGGATATCCGCTGGGCGGTCATCTGGTATCTGTGGGCAATCCTCTGGGGCACCGCTTTTGTGGAAGATATCTGCGGTAAAAAACTGGGAAAATTTGTTCCGTATCTGCAGGTGTTTGAAGGTATTGTCACAGCCTGGATTCCGGGTGTTATGATGCTGCTTCAGGTCTGGTAGGAGGAAAACAATGCTGTGTGAACAGGTACTTGGAAAACTTCATGAATTTGATATCACAGGAAAAACCGTCGAATATCTGGATATTGAATGGCATGAAGCATTTAAGAAAATACATAAAAAAACAACCGATCATGGAACGGAAGTGGGAATCCGAATGGATGATTTCATTCTTTCCAGGGGGTTGTATCAGGATGATGTGATCTATGCAGATGATGACAGAATCATTGCAGTCAATACACCGCCATGCGAAATAATCCGGATTTCCCTGACCGCAGGGCATGAAAAGATGGCTGCAAAGGTTTGTTATGAAATCGGAAACAGACATGCACCGCTTTTCTGGGGGGAAAATGACACGTTTCTTACCATATATAACGAACCGATGCTTGTCATGCTGCAGAAAATCCATGGAGTAAAAGCAGAAAAAGAAGTAAAAAAGCTTGATTTTGACAAAAGGATTTCAGCAAGCATACACAATCATCATCATTAAATGGAATCACTTCGGAGGTCTTTCATGTCAGAAAAACAGTTTTATCTTCTTCAGGTGAATGATGCTCTTTTTCCCATAGGAGGATATTCCCACTCTCAGGGGCTGGAAACCTATATTCAAAAAGGAATTGTTCATGATGAAGAAACAGCCGGAGAATATATCATCCAAAAAATCAAGTGGAATTTTGCATATACAGAGCTTCTGGCGGCAAGGCTGGCCTATGACGCAGCAAAAAAGAATGACCTGAAAAATCTTCTGAACCTGGAAGAAATTCTGGAGGCTTCCCGAATTCCCATGGAACAGAGGGAAGCTTCCAGAAAAATGGGATCCCGTTTTGCCAAGACCATAGGAAATCTGGAACTGACTGCATGCAAACAGGGTATTTTCCGTGAATATCTGGATGCCAGAAAAGGAAGTGCAGTCAGTCATTGCTGCATTTACGGAGTTTTCTGCGCAGTGTTAGATATGGATCTGCAGGAGACACTTGCCCATTATCTTTATTCCCAGACTTCAGCCATGGTAACCAACTGTGTGAAAACCATTCCCCTGAGTCAGACTGCAGGACAGAAACTTCTGAGCGACTGCTATGCAGAATTTCAGGTTATCATGAATCAGGTCATGGAATTGAGTGAAGAAGATTTATGTTATTCAGCACCTGGATTTGATATTCGGGGAATCCAGCACGAAAAGCTTTACTCAAGACTGTATATGTCATAAATCAAAAAGGAAAAGAGGAAAACGGTATGTCATACGTAAAAATCGGAGTTGCGGGACCGGTAGGTTCCGGAAAAACGGCACTTATTGAAGCCTTATCCAGAAAAATGGCAGGCAGCTACAGTATCGGTGTAATCACAAATGATATTTATACGAAAGAGGATGCCCAGTTCCTCGCCAAAAACAGTGTGCTTCCTGTGGAAAGAATTATTGGTGTGGAAACGGGAGGCTGTCCGCATACTGCTATACGTGAAGATGCGTCCATGAATCTGGAGGCGGTTGATGAAATGATAGAACGTTTTCCGGATATAGAACTTCTTTTTATTGAAAGCGGCGGTGACAATCTGTCAGCAACCTTCAGTCCGGAACTTGTGGATGCCACTATTTTTGTCATTGATGTGGCAGAAGGGGATAAAATACCACGTAAAGGCGGTCCGGGAATCACACGTTCCGATCTGCTGGTCATCAACAAGATTGATCTGGCTCCGTATGTAGGTGCCAGCCTGGAAGTGATGGACAGAGATTCCAGAAAAATGCGCGGCAGCAGACCGTTTCTTTTTACCAATATCCGCGATGATGAAAATGTGGATCAGGTGGTTGAGTGGATCAAAAAGAATGTATTATTAGAAGGAATGTAAGCCTATGGATAACCAATTCGGAAAGACTTCCCGCATCCGTGCCTGTGCAGCCGTAAAAGATGGGAAAACCATTCTGGAAGATCTGTCATTTACAGCTCCATATAAAATCATGATGCCTTTTCAGAAGGAAAACGGAGGTATCCAGATTATGCCTCTTTGTGCATCTGCAGGTATTATGGCCGGCGATTTCCAGGAATTCTTTTATCATGTAAAAGAAGGCGCTGCTCTGGAAGTGCTGTCCCAGTCTTTTGAGAAAATTCACAAAATGGATGATGATGGTGCTGCCGCACGTACCATAGAAATTCAGGTGGACAGAGGCGGAACCTTGTTTTATTATCCTCAGCCGGTAATTCCCTTTGCACAATCTGCCTTTGACAGTAAAATGACAATTCATCTGGAGGATGAAACGTCCCGTCTTTTCCTTCTGGAAATCATCTCCTGCGGAAGAAATGCTCATGAGGAGCGCTTTTTATATAGAAGGTTTTCGTCCAAAGTTTTGCTTTACAGAGGGGACAAACTGATTTATCGTGACAATACCCGATATGAGCCGGAGAAAATGCCCATGGAAGGGATTGGAATGTATGAAGGTTATACCCATGTGGCCAACGTGTTTCTTTCCAAAATAAATGATTCTGACCTGGCATCTGATTTTCAGGAGAAGATCTGGCAGATTCTGGAAGAAAATCCGGATGTGGATGGAGGAATCACACAGCTTACCACAGGAGATTTTGCAGTAAGGATATTCGGTTATCGGGCCCAGACTCTTCAGCTGACAGCAGAAAGAATAAAATCCATATATGGGCAGCAAATATAAATAATATTATTACTCATCACCTGCAGAGGTGATAGACTTCTCTGACTGAGGTAAATATATTTAACCTGAATGATTTACGATAGCATAAGCATCATTGGTGCTGCTCAACCGTAAATCATTCAGTTTTTTTTCATTCAGGTTTTTTGTATATCCACTGTCCGGAACAAAAGACGGATTTCATAGCAGACTTCCTCTCCTGCTCCTGAAGAATCCGGTTTTCGCTCTTCCGCACATTGCATATCGCCTGCCATCTGCTCCATCATTTTTCGGATATTCCGCAGACCAATACCCATGCTTTCCGACAAAACCACCTCTTCCTGTTCACCGGACTTTTTCTTATTACGTATGGTAAGATTAATCACCTGTACTCTGGTGCCGGCAGAGCGGACGAACGTTTCCTCTCTGCTGAGATAGATACGGACTGCATCCGATCGGTCTGCATACTTTCGAATGTTGGATACAATATTTCCCGCAATCCGATTCATGTAGGGTGCACAGAACAGAATGCCGGTATCCGGCACCTGAACATGCTCTTCCACATCAAACCCGGACTGTTCGATCTGTAAAGATATTTCATCAATAAACGGATAAATAATATCCGGTGCGGATACCTGCAGTAATTCCCCGTTTTTTTCCTGCTCCATTTTAAAATAGGAAAACATATCATCCATCATGGATTTAATATAAACCGCTTTTTCACCGCATTTATCCAGGTACTCTCTTCTGGTATCACGATCCATCTGTTCATCGTTCCGCATCAGGTCCAGATACATCATAAGGGCTGTCAGCGGTGTCCGCATATCATGGGACATTTCGGCTGCCAGTTTCTGATGATCCGTCTGCATCTCTTCCAGCTCGTAATATCGATTCGTAACGGTTTTCCGCATATTCTCCAGTGCATCCGTCAGCTCGGCAATTTCGCCTTTTGCCTCTGTATGAATCGGTTCTCTGCTGTTTTCTTCTGTAATCTTTTTCACCTGTTCCTTCAGTTCCCGGAGGGGAAGCAGACGGTTTCGGAAAAAGATCGCTGCAGTGCTGATAAAAAACAGCATCATCAGCAAAATACTGAACAGCAGGAGCAGTTCGCATGCCGGGAATCCGGACTGCATCCCCGTACAGAGCCCCCATTGTTTTATAATTTTTTTCCCAAAATAAAATATCAGCAGCGCACCTGATGTACAGACCAGCATATCCAGAAACACAAACATCGTCAGCTGAAATGACAGGGATCGGCTGAACTTTTTCACAATATGACCTCCTGTAAAATAATATCATATTCAAATCGACGCTACGGAGATTTGGCGCCGGATTCGGTTTTCAAGGCAAACATTTTCCCATTTGATTCTATACGCAGTTTACGCTCCACGTTTTATGAGTCAAGTCCATTTGTCCCTTGGCTCATATTATAGCATGGGGTGAATGGAATATCCACACAAAAAGTCTCACGTTTCTCTTGCAGTCAAGGAAAAAACGTGTAAAATAGACTTTATTCTATGATACAAGCCGGAGGACTCAATAATGGTAAAAGATAATTTAATAGAAGTAGAAAAAAAAATACAGGCAGCCTGTGAACGGGCAGGACGGAACCGCAGTGACGTTCTTCTGATCGCTGTCAGTAAAACCAAGCCGGTCAGCATGATCCGGGAAGTTATGGAAACCGGTACCATTGACTTCGGAGAAAACAAGGTACAGGAAATGTGCAGCAAAATGGAAGAAATTACCGAACCGCTCCACTGGCATCTGATCGGTACTCTTCAGCGCAATAAAGTAAAATATATTGTGGACAAGGCATATCTGATTCATTCTGTAGATTCCATCCGCCTTGCAGAAGAGATTCAGAAAGAAGCCGTTAAGAAAAATGTAACCAAAGTTCCTGTATTGATCGAAGTCAATATGGCAGAAGAAGATACAAAAGCCGGCATCCATGCAGAAGAAACCGAAAAAATGGTTCTCGAAATCGCAAAACTGCCCAATCTGCAGATCCGCGGTCTGATGACAATTGCACCCTTTGTAGACGATCCGGAAGAAAACCGTGTGCATTTTCGTGCCATGCGGGAACTCCGTGACAGACTGGCTGCCATGGACATTCCCGGAGTGGAAATGAAAGAACTCTCCATGGGCATGACCAATGATTTTGAAGTTGCCATCGAAGAAGGTGCCACCATGGTTCGTGTGGGTACCGCGATCTTCGGTGAACGAAACTATAACATTTAAACCTGCAGTATAATTGTTTTCTCCCCCCTTGACAAAGCTGCCCGCTTCATGATATGATCGCACTGCATATGAATGCAGTTCGACTGATAAAGTCGTTTACAAACCAGGGCTTGTACTGGTTTCGACGGGGATTTCGAAGTCTGAGCAGCCATCCGCAGACCGTGACTGCGTACCAAAACGGAATTAAAATTAAACGCTGAAGATAATTTAGCATACGCTGCCTAATGGCAGCTGTCGGCCTTAGAGTGCTCACCATCTAAGCAACCGGCATCGTTTTCGGTGAGGAACTTTCGCTCCTAAGCTTTGCGGAGTGGAAAGCCTGTATGAAGCTACTGATGACCTGAGCCTGTATCCGGGCGCAGATCGGAGGGAATGATAATACGGATACTGTGATGGGAGACACTTGGATGGACAGGTTTTCGGACGCGGGTTCGATTCCCGCCAGGTCCATAATAAGATCAGAGCTTTGATGCCATCGGCTTTTCGCCGGTGGCATCAGCTGTTTCCAGGTTTTTCAGCCTGGGATTTTCCGAATCATTCCACACTGTCATTTTTATTACTGTCATTTTTATTTCAAAATTCCGATCAGAAGCAGAACACCCACGCCGAGAGTCGCTCCGCTGACGATGTGCAGGACCTTCATGTATCTGTCGGAAGGGGCACTGCTTCCCTCCGTTTTCCAGCTTTCTGTAAGTTTCCAGACCAGTGTTGGCTTTACCGTTAAGACAAGGCCAATTATACATAGAATGATACCCGCAATCTGTTCCTGTTTCATTTTCTGTCCTCCTTCAATTATTCAGTATTTAGATTTATTCCCAGCTTTTACCTTATATTTTACAAGAGAATTCCCCATTTCTCCATTCCTGCAAATAGAATTCAGTACACTTGTTTCTCAAAAAAGAATGTCCGCACGAATATTCAGTACGCTTTCACTGCCTTTCAATATCGCAGCCAAACGCGCGTCCAAATTCGGATGATTCTCAAGATAATCGCACTCACCAAGTTCTTCTCTGATTGGAAATGCCAGAATCTCTTTTGTTATATTGAACTCTGCATGAACAGTACTCTTATTTCCTCTGGCATCAAGACGAATCCATTTTCCAATTTCTTCAATATATACTGTATTCAGCGCATGAATAATATAACCATCCCTTGCATCTTCATCGGCTCTGGTTAATCTCTGATAACAAATTCCTGCAGGAATATTATTTACTCTAAGCAATGCAGCTAAAAGACACGATTTTGTCCAACAGATTCCGGTACCATTTTTCAGAACATCACTTGCTGTTATTGACACGATTGTTTCTCCCACATCCCATGAATGTGTTATCTCATCCCGAACAAAACAGTACGCACGTTTTATATAATCAACTTTATCCTTCGATTCCCTAAGTAACATATGGGCTTGTTTTTGGATCAAAGGATTTTCAAAGTCAATACACTCTGTTGGCTTCAAATATTCTTCTATTACTCCTATGCCTTTCATCTTACACTTGCCTCCTCCATGATAAATAATTGTACATTATTAGTATAGCTACCTATCATTCGGTAGTCAATTAAAAAAAGAACATGCTGAAAACCATCCATAAGAACTTTCATCTATAGTGCTGCATTGCAGCAGCACTCTTCTCCCCAGTGAAAGCCCATCAATCTCCTGAAGGTACCATTTCAAACGCCGGTTCTTAGCGATCGGGCTTCCCCACGGGAAGTTCGAGAGCTTAGAATCCGCTGCGTTTGGACCTGAGCGAGAGCGGGTACCGAAAGGAGACTTATGGGCTGCAACGGGAGCTGGGTACCGAAAGGAGACTTATGGGCTGCAACGGAAGCTGGATACCTTCTTCACCGGCACCTGTATTTCTGACAGCCACTGGCTTTCATCATCTTTATTCCATATCCCGTCGATATAACTTTCCCGAATCGGACCGGCGATTTCATAACCATTTTCTTCGATATACTTTAAAACCACCTCATAGGATTCTGAAATAGTACCATAAGAACCCTTATGATAAATACAGGCCGCCTGTATCCGGGGAAATGTTCTGAAATACAATCCATCGGTTTCCTTTTTTGCAGCCGTAACCGATTCACAGATTTCAACCGGAATCTCCTCATCTTTACTGCCGGATTCCAGATAATTTGTAAAGCAATATTCCGGGACAGCGCATTCACAGCCGGCTTTCTCCATCAGTGCCCCCATTTGCGGCATCACTTCAAACAGACGGTCATAGGATTCAATTTTTGTCTTCATAGCTGCCGCAGTGGTTTCCGGAATGGTTTTGATCAGAACCGGATGGGAAAGTCCGGTTTTCTTTTTGGACAGATACCCGTCCACAATGGCAATCTGTCGAGTAAGATCTGCGATTTTGGTCAGCAGTTCCGCTTTTTTCTTCAGCAGCACTTCCTGTTCATCTGCTCCCGAATTGATCCGGGCGATTTCCTCCAGGGTAAATCCTGCTTTTTTCAATGCGGTAATCTGATGAAGAACCGCCATCTGAGCCAAAGTATAGTATCGATATCCGTTATCCGGATCAATCAGAGCCGGCATCAGAAGACCCTGCTCTTCATAAAAGCGCAGAGTCTTTACGGTAACCCGGTTCATTGCTGCAAACATGCCGATTTTGTACAGGGTATCACAGACTTTTTCATCATATGGTTTGTGTTTTTGCTTCATTTCCATAGTTTTACTCCCATCGGAAGGTTTTAACGGCAATGGAGCCGCAGATTCCGGTAATTGCAATCAGGGTAATCACCGGAATGGTGATTCTATCATATACCCCCATGGATATGGATTTCAAGAGATCAATGCCAACTCCCAGGGGCATCAGTTTTGCTGCGGTCTGAAACCACGCCGGAAAAATCTCCACCGGGATTGTGGCTCCTGACAGCAGCAACATGGGAAAATAGAGCAGACTGG
>JBJELP010000200.1:0-2157 GCA_051879215.1 Lachnospiraceae bacterium | reverse complement strand
GTGAATACCATTCGATATAATAAGATTGAGGGATTACTTCCGGTTCATTTTCTGATTGAGAATGGAGAATACCAGTATTTTTACGACATTACCTGTAAAGAACCTCTTTTTGATCAGATGAAAAACCGGAAATACACAGTAAAGGAAATCCGGACCATTTTATCTGATCTGTACCGATGTATTCATGTGATGGAAGAATATCTGCTGGATATTAATCTCCTGATGGTGGAACCGGAATACATATTTTTCGATAAAAAGAAACATGCATATTGTTTTTGTTTTTATCCGGAAAAGAAAGGGACTTTTGAAACGGCTTTCCGCGGGCTGCTGGAGTATTTTATGAATTTCCTGGATTATCAGGATGAAAGTACGGTTGTACTGGTTTTCAGTATGTATCAGAAAGCACGAAACCGGAATACATCCTTTGCAGAAATCATGCAGGAATTTTGTGAGATAAAGGAACCGGTGAAAACATCAGAAAAACTGCTGGAGAAACCGGATGATTTTTATGAAATCGAGAGAGATTCGGAAGAACCCGATGGGTATGATATGGAGAAAACCGGTGATAAATGGAAACTCTCCGGATTCAGACAAGATAGATTCAGAGAAAATGAAATCGGAGAAAAGAGCAGAAGCCTCTGCATGCTGATTCCGTATATTCCGGATCTGGCAGGCGGATATGCAGCTGCCCGGATTTTAATTTACCTGAAAAATCAGTATGGTGTACTGTCCAGTGGGCAGAAAGGATTATGCATCGCAGCGGTAATTGCAATAACAGGAATCTGCGGCTGTATTTCTGTGTATCTGGCATCTGCAATGAAAAAGAAGACGGAATGTGAGACCGTGAAAACTCCTGAGAATCGAATCCCTTTTCGCAGAGAAGAAAATGCTTCTGTATCAGAAACGTGTAAGTCGGAGAAGACGGCATCGAAGAAGATCGAACTGAATAAGATTGCATCGAAGAAAATCGATCCGGACAAGATTGCACTGAAGAAAATCGATCCGGACAAGATTGCACTGAAGAAAATTATATCAGACAAGATCGAGCCGGATCCGGATTTATATGAATTTGAAGAATATTCTTTTCAGGGGAAGGAATCTTACGATGGGTTTGGAACGATGGATGAAAAACAGGTTGATTATGAAAAACGATATCAGGTGCGGGATGGTGACAGAGAAAAAGATAAAGACTGGATTCCGGTTCGCGACCGGATTCCTGCTACAGTGGTGATGCGGCGATCCGGCAGTATTGTCTCCGGTTTTCCGGTTCTGGTGAGCTGCAACCGGTCCAGAAGTCACGATATTGTCCTTGATAAAGATGAAATTCTCATCGGAAAGATACAGGGAGTTGTCGATATCTATCTGAATGGAAAGAATGTCAGTCGGATTCATGCAAAGGTATTTCGAAATCAGGAGGCGTATGGAATCGTGGATATGGGTTCCACGAACGGAACGTATGTAAATGGGGAGCGAATCACCGAACGAAAAAGAGTGTTTCTGAAGGAAGGCGATGAAGTACAGCTGGCGGATCTGAAATTTGTATTCAGAACCGGATTTCAGGAGGATCCGGCAGATGGTGTGCAGGCAAACTTATTTACAGAAAAGCGTTCACAGCAGGAAACAGATGCGTTATAATAGAGAGCAAATCAGAAATGATGGAGGTTAGTCATGAGAGACGATAATTGTATTTTCTGTAAAATTGCTGCAGGTGAAATTCCTTCCAAAACGGTATACGAAGATGAAACATTTCGTGTCATTATGGATTTGGGTGCTGCCTCTGAAGGCCATGCACTTATTTTACCGAAAGATCATTATGCAAATGTGCTGGAACTGGATGAGGCAATTGCAGCAAAGGTACTTCCCCTTGCAGGAAAAATTGCAAGAGCCATGAAAAAAGGTTTAAAATGCGATGGATTGAATCTTGTACAGAATAATGGGGAAACAGCAGGACAGACCGTGATGCATTTTCATCTGCACATGATTCCCAGATATAAGGGTGGATGTGAAGTAATTGAATGGAAGCCGGGTTCACCGACGGCAGAGGAGCTGGAGGCGGCAGCAGAAAAAATCAAAGCCGAATTGTAAGCAGACATTCGGTGATGTTTATCTCAGTCAGAGAAGACTCTCACCTCTATAGGTGATGAGTAATAACAAACT
>JBJELP010000199.1:0-2170 GCA_051879215.1 Lachnospiraceae bacterium | reverse complement strand
AAGGTTATCAAGGTTGTTCGTGAATTAACAGGTCTGGGTCTGAAGGAAGCTAAGGCTGCAGTTGACGGCGCTCCCAGCAAGCTGAAAGAAGCTGTTTCCAAGGAAGAAGCTGAAGCTGCTAAGGAAGCTCTTGAAAAAGAAGGCGCAAAGGTTACAATCAAATAATTGTGCCCCTTATAAAAACAGCATGAATAGTAAAGCTGCTGTATTTCAGAAGATTCTGAAGTACAGCAGCTTTTTTTTGTGCGCCCGGTGGGCGCACGTAATGATTAAAAATAATGAATGCAATTCCTGAAAATTAATCAAACAGATATCGATACTGCAGCTTTTCATACAATCCCATCAATTCCGGATATTGCTTTTTAGCTTCTTTTACTGTCATATAATTTCCATCGGAGTCAATGACCACATTGGCTGTGATAACAGGGAGTGTCTTTTTTGCAATCAGCAGAAATTTCTGATAGTCGGTGAGTTCCTGTCCGCAGAGCCTGGTAAATCCGGCGTTTAAATAATTGATACTTAACGTATTTTCATTAACCGGATCGGCAGGGTCGGCAGAAGCCGTTTCCGAGAACCCGGCTGCTTCCTTTTCCAGATCATAATTGGACCAGATTATGTAGGGGACAATATACCGGTTCTGCGATTCCTCCAGTGTACGGTTTTCCTTTGGAGTGCCGGTCAGGGAAGCAATTTTTTCTGAAACGTAATCATTGGGCTGATGATCCCCGAACATCAGGATAATAACCGGTTCAGATGCGGTTTCATAATATTCAATCAACTCCTTAAAAGCCTGATCGCTGGCCTGGATTAATGACAGATAATTTTCTGTTGCCTTGACGGAGGTAGTTTGCTTGTCTTTTAAATGCACCCGAATGGGAAAATTGTCATAGATCTGCGAATATCCTCCATGATTTTGCATGGTTACTTCAAACAGAAACAGATTTTTTTCAGATGCATCGGCTTCGTAGAGCGTTTCAATTTTTTTATAAGCATCCTGATCAGAAATATATTTTCTGATCGGTTGTGAGGTATGGAACTGATTCCGAAAAATACAGTTCTGAAATCCCAGCCAGGGATAAACCTGCCTGCGGTTCCAGCCGGCTGCGCTGTAGGGATGAATACCTGTTGTCTCATAACCATCGGCTGCCAGCAGAGAGGCCATACTGGTCAGATCCCCGATTATATATTGCTGATAGGGGACACTTCCGGGAGGCAGAAAAGCCATGGTATTTCCGGTCAGAAATTCAAATTCGCTGTTTGCGGTATTGCCGCCGCATACGGATACAAACAGGTTTCCTGTGATCAGATTATCCTTTTTCTGTTTCTGAAGACTGTGAATATAGGGCATATAATCCACATCGGTTTCAAAATCGTGAAGAACGGACAGATCGGACAGGGATTCATTCATGATCACGATAATATCCGGCTTTTCAGAGGCAGAATCCGTCTTATCAGCAGGAGAAGTCTCTGTTTCAGAAGAATCAGCCTCTATTTCGGAAAGAAGATCCGAATGGATTTTCAGAAAACTCTGCAGCTCCTGATCCAGCGTATCCGAATCGTATCCCGCGGGTTTTCGGATATTCAGATACTGCAGATTCTGAATGAATGTAACGGTAAATCCGTTGTCCCGGTAAGAAGCCCACTGGGTAAACAGGTTAGTTGGAGTCAGAAGCTGGTCTGTGACGGCCGTCTGCATCATTCCGACAAAAAGCAGAAGCAGGGACAGACTGCAGGTCAGCGTGGCAGTCAGACGTTTCCAGTTACCAAAAGGCAGTTTCACTTGAAACCGGATCAGAATACCTGCAATCAACAATACAAGCAGAACAGCAGTACTGATATAAAAACGATCATTCAGTTCGTAAGTATAATTATCGCTGACCATAATGGCAGTGGACACCGATTTCAGATCCCATGGCAGAATGGGATTGTTTCTGAAATCCATGACAAAATAATTGGCACATCCGGCTATCAGCGTATAAAGAACAAGAAATGTCGTACCGCACCAGGAACGTCCGGTCAGCAGGGTGATCAGAACACCACAGATGAAGAAGAACAGATAATTGATCAGCTGCGGCATGGGTTCCATCAGCCAGGGGTCATGGGTATAGAATTCCAGACAGTAAAAACAGAAAAACGGGATCAGAATAATCGGAAGATATCGGCAGTTTTT
>JBJELP010000198.1:0-9169 GCA_051879215.1 Lachnospiraceae bacterium | reverse complement strand
TCCACTTTGGTGCCCTCCAGCATCTTCAGAAGTTCCTGCTGAACCGATTCTCCGCTGACATCACGGCTCGTGGTATTCTTCTTCTTGGCAATCTTATCAATTTCATCAATGAATACAATACCGTGTTCTGCCTTATCCACATCGTTGCCTGCTGCAGCCAGGAGTTTGGAAATGACACTTTCTATGTCATCACCGATGTATCCGGCTTCTGTCAGGGAAGTGGCATCTGCAATGGCCAGCGGAACATCCAGCAGACGGGCCAGGGTCTTTACCAGATAGGTTTTGCCGCTGCCTGTGGGTCCAAGCATCAGCAGGTTGGATTTTTCAATTTCAATTCCATCTGAATTGTCGGCATATACCCGCTTATAATGGTTGTATACTGCCACAGAGATGGCTTTCTTCGCCTTTTCCTGTCCGACCACATACTCATCCAGCTGCTGCTTGATCTGATGGGGAGCCGGAATGGACCGAACATCAAAATTCTTTCTTTCCAGTTCCTTCTCTTCCTCTGTTTTTCGTTTGATCCGGAACTTGTCATCCTCCTGCTGCTGGAACGGATTCATAAACATCATGCGGATATTGGGAATACCCTTTCCCTTATTGGATTTTTCTTTCTTCGCCGGCTCATCGGAACCCGGTTCAATCGGTTCAATCAGTTCAATATCCATATCACCATCGCCGGCCAATGCTGCAGCCACTGCATCTGCCACCGCATCCATGAGAGAGTCCGATGACTCAGGTTTCACATCTTCTTTTTCATCGGATACTTCTTTTTCTGCTTTTTCATCGGTTGATTTCACGTTATTATCTTCATCCTTCTGCATCTTTACTGCCTCTGACGGCTTCTGCATTTTAATAAAATCAGACATTTTTTCTGCAAAATCAGGATTCATACCGGAAAACATACTGTCCATACCGGGGATATTCATCATCTTTGACATATTAATCAGGTCTGAATAACTCAGCCCGGAATTCTGAAATGATTCAAAGGCTTTTTTCATGCAGTCACTGCATACATACATCGGTCCGGGCATTTCCATCAGTTTGCCGGCTGTGCTTTCCGGCCGCCGGCACATAATGCAGAAATGCTCATAACTGTTTTTATCTCTATTATTATCTTTATTATCCATATCTTTATCCTCCGAAAACTTACCCGTTCAGTATAACGGATTTTGGCACTTATAACAAGTAAAACAAAAATAAAATGATACAAGGGGCAAAAGGGGACTGTCGCACGAATTTAATTTAGTGTGCAGTCCCTTTGTCGCACTTCAAGCCAGGCAGTATATCCACCACGGGTACAGAACCTGAGTCTTTGAAGCTCTAGAGCTCAAGTTCCTTTTTCCAGGGGCCGGTGCCAACGCATGAATTCGCCTGATGCGAATTCATTTGAACGGTGGGCACCTAATCTCGCAGGGCCGAAACCTGCGAGATTACCCCTTCCATACAGGATCTTTCGCTAAGACCTTCTAAAGACTCAGGCGAATGCACCCTTTTGGTGGATATATCTGCACTGGCTTTTGTGCTCGTTTGCCAAAAATGAAGATTATATTCGCGACTGTCATTCAGACAAAGAATCCGCTCATTTATTTTTTTCGGCTTGCGAGCGTTCCAGGCGGTTCAGGGAAGAGAGAACAAGAGTCAGCATGGTAATATAACATGCGGCACCGCCCACCACATTTGAAATTGGTTCTGCGGCAAATACACCGTATACTCCCGGGGTGCAGACGGTCGGCAGAAACAGAGTCAGCGGTATGACAATAATTACTTTTCTGAAAAGAGAGAAGAAAACAGCCTGTCTGGAATACCCCAGGGATGTGAATACCGACTGACCGGTGAACTGCAGAGACATGGCAATAAAAGCCGCATAATAAATGTGAAAGCACGGAATGCCTGCCTGAATCAGTTCGGCATTGTCGGTAAACATCCTCATAAGCGGTTCCGCCAGTACAGATACCAGTATCCAGACGAAACCGGTGTAGGCGATACCAATGATGGAAAGCACCCGAATGCAGGATTTTACACGCTTGTAGGCGCCTGCTCCGTAATTATAGCTGATCACCGGCTGTGCGCCGCCTGTAATCCCTGATACCGGCATGGAAATCACTTCCCGAATGGTATTAATAATCGTCATGATACCCACATACAGATCTCCGCCGCAGGTTTGCAGCGTCGTATTGCAGACAATGGAAACCAGACTGTTGGTAATTCCCATGATAAAGCCGGAAAGCCCCAGAGCACAGATATTTTTCACCCGGGAAGCTTTCAGTTTCATGGCATGTCTTTCAATGCGGAACAGGGCTTTTTTTCCGGTCAGAAAGTGAAGAACCCAGAGTGCTGAGATCATCTGGGAAAGTACCGTTGCAATGGCAGCACCGTGGATCCCCATATGAAGCTGGAAGATGAAGATCGGATCCAGAATAATATTGGCAGCAGCACCGGACATAATGGTAATCATTCCGATCCGTCCGAATCCCTGGGCATTGATAAACTGATTCATGCCGAGACTGATCATGACAAAAAGGGTACCGGACAGATAGATACTGAGGTAGTCATTGGCATAGGGGAAGGTTTCATTACTGGCTCCAAACAGATAAAGAAGAGGCTCTTTCAGCAGATATCCGATCATGGTCAGAGACAGTCCGGTTGATACCAGAAGGACAAAGGCATTGCACATGATCGCCTGTGCTTCCTTTTCATTTCCTTTGCCCCGTTCAATGGAACACAGGGGGGCTCCGCCCATGCCGAACAGATTGGAAAAGGCCATCACAATTGTGGTTACCGGGATGGAGAGTCCAAGACCGGTAAGAGCGAGGGATGCCGTCCCCGGAATTCTTCCGATATAAATACGATCAACCACACTGTACAGAATGTTGATCAGCTGCCCCAGTGTAATGGGAATTGCCATGCTCATTATGTTCTGCAGGATACTTCCCTGTGTGAAATCATTGTTGTTTTTTTGTGTCATAGAATGCCTCCGGATAAAAAAAACGCTTTCTCCTCTTAATATATTAAGAACAGGAGAAAACGGTCTTTGATATAAGAATTAGTAAAGAGGATATTTTTCAGTGATGGATCTGACGATTTCTCTTGCCTTGTCCATGGAATGCTCAGGGTCTTTCAAAGTCATGGCAATGGCATCCCCAAGCAGAATCATATCATCTTCTTTCAGGCCTCTGGTGGTGGCAGCAGGGGTGCCGATACGAAGACCGCTGGTTACAGTGGGTTTTTCCGGATCATTTACGATGGCATTCTTGTTGCAGGTGATATTTACCTGTTCCAGAAGCTCTTCAGCCTGTTTGCCGGTAATGCCTGTACCGCGCAGGTCAAGCAGCATCAGATGATTGTCCGTACCGCCGGAACAGAGTTTGAAACCATGTTCCATCAGTCGGTTTGCCAGTACAGAAGCATTGGCAACAATCTGCTTTGCGTATTCACCGTATGTGGAAGCATCCAGTGCCTCTTTGAAGCATACAGCCTTTGCTGCGATTACATGCATCAGAGGGCCGCCCTGGATACCGGGAAATACCGCTTTGTCAAAATGGAATTTCTCGTTCATTTCATTGCTGGAAAGAATCAGCCCTCCGCGGGGACCGCGCAGTGTTTTATGGGTGGTGGAGGTGGTAACATGTGCATAGGGAATGGGGCTCTGATGCAGACCGGTCGCAACAAGACCTGCAATGTGAGCGATATCTGCCATCAGATATGCACCGACCTCATCTGCGATTTCACGGAACTTTTTGAAATCAATTGCTCTGGGATAAGCGGAAGCACCGCATACAATCAGTTTGGGACGGACTTCCAGTGCAATGCGGCGTACCTCTTCATAATCAATGACGCCGTCGTCGTTCACACCGTAAGGAACCACATTGAAATATTTTCCGGAAAGGTTTGCCTTGCTGCCGTGGGACAGATGACCACCGTGGTTCAGATTCATACCCATTACGGTATCACCGGGCTTCAGAATTGCAAAGAATACAGCCATATTTGCCTGAGCACCTGAATGGGGCTGTACGTTGGCATATTCACAGCAGAAGAGTTTTTTTGCACGCTCTCTGGCAAGATTTTCCACAACATCAACATTTACACATCCGCCATAATAACGATGGCCGGGATAACCTTCCGCATATTTGTTGGTCAGCGGGCTGCCCATTGCTGCCATAACTGCCTTACTTACAAAATTCTCGGAAGCAATCAGTTCAATATTATCATTCTGTCGTGCAACTTCCTTCTGAATGGCCGCTGCAATTTCCGGATCAACAGAATAAACTTCATCAAAATCGTACATATCATTTCCTCCCGTGTACCGAGCACACATGGTATTGTTTTGTGGAACGGTACCTGTTTCCTCACATATTATTTACCTTTTGTTTCAGAAAACGGATGTTTGGGCATCTGCTTTCTGAAACAAAAAGCTTTGTCATTATACCACGAACAAAAGTCCGTGGCAAGAAAACAAATTAACGAAATTGTTGGGAAAATACCTGGTTTAATTGGTACTATTCGGCAGGACTTTCTGATTTTTTCAGAAATCAGGAATCAGAGGTAATCCGGTTGATTTCCTCCGGAGTTAATCTGCGGTAATATCCTTCCTCCAATGCAGGATCCAGAGCCAGACTGCCCATGGAAAGCCGTTTCAGATAAATCACTTCGCAGCCGACTGCATGAAACATCCGCTTGATCTGATGAAAACGTCCTTCCTGAATCGTGATTTTGGCTGTGGTTTCGGACAGAACTTCCAGATGGGCAGGAAGTGTGGTTTTTTCGTCACCGATATCCAGGCCTTCTTCCATCCGTTTTCCCGCATCTGAAGGAATCGGACGATCCAGATGAACCAGATAGGTTTTATCCACATGGCGTCTGGGAGAAAGAAGACGATGGGAAAGTGCACCGTCATTGGTAATCAGCAGAAGTCCCACCGTATCTTTATCCAGCCTTCCCACAGGAAATAAATCCCTTTGTCTGTCTTCCGGAGAAAACAGATCCAGAACCGTCTTTTCTCTCCGGTCTTCTGTGGCTGATACCACACCGGCAGGTTTGTTCAGCATAAAATAAACATCCTTTTCCGAGAAAATCTCTTTCCCGTCAAATAAGACCCGGTCAGATGCCGGGTCTACTTTCAGATCAGGTTTTTTTACGATTTCTCCGTTAAGGGTAATCAGACCTTTTTTAAGCAGCTGGCGCACCTCGGAACGGGTGCCAAGCTTTGCATCGGCCAGAAATTTATCCAGACGGATTGGTTTCATGCTTCTTCCGGTGCAATGGTTTCCAGAAACAGCTCGGACAGCTGTTTGGGATCAACTGCGGAAGGTGCTTCGGACATCAGATCCGATGCGTCTTTTACCTTCGGGAAAGCGATGACTTCACGGATGCTGTCAGAACCGGTCATCAGCATGATCATACGATCCAGTCCATACGCCAGACCTGCATGAGGCGGTACACCGTATTTGAAAGCATTAATCAGGAAGCCAAACTGTTTGTAGGCAGATTCTTTTGTAAAGCCCAGCGCTTCGAACATTTTCTCCTGAATATCAGACTGGTGGATTCTGACAGAACCGCCGCCCAGTTCCGTACCGTTTAATACGATATCATAAGCCTTTGCACGGACACGACCGGGATCGGAATCAATGTACTGCAGATCTTCTTCCATGGGCATGGTAAAGGGATGATGCATGGCCACAAAACGGTTTTCTTCTTCGGAGTACTCAAGCAGAGGGAATTCTGTAATCCATACAAAACGGAATTCTTTATTGCCTTCCAGGATACCCAGATTCTTTGCCAGTTCCAGACGAAGTGCACCCAGAATATTGCATACGGCAGATTCTTTATCCGCTGCGAAGAACATCAGATCACCAGGCTTAGCACCCATGGCATCTGCCAGAGCCTGAATTTCTTCCGGCTGCATGAACTTGGCAAAGGGGCACTTAATGGTTCCGTCGGGAGTGATCTGCATGTAAGCCAGACCTTTGGCACCGATACCTTTTGCAAAGTTTACATAGGCATCGATTTTCTTACGGCCCAGGCTGCCCTGTCCTTCCACATTGATGCCGCGAACCACACCGCCTGCTTCCAGTGCACTTTTGAAAACAACAAATTCACAGTTTTTAACAGTTTCGGATACATCCTGAATTTCCAGACCGAAACGGAGATCCGGCTTATCGGAACCAAAGCGTGCCATGGCTTCTGCATAAGGCATACGCTGGATGGGAAGTTCAATATCCACACCGCATACTTCTTTGAATACTCTCTGCAGCAGTCTTTCATTGACATCGATGACATCATCAATATCGACGAAGGAAAGTTCCATATCGATCTGTGTGAATTCCGGCTGTCGGTCTGCACGAAGGTCTTCGTCGCGGAAGCAGCGCGCAATCTGGAAATAGCGGTCGTAACCGGAGCACATTAACAGCTGTTTGAAGATCTGAGGCGACTGGGGCAGTGCATAAAAGCTGCCGGGATGGACACGGCTGGGAACCAGATAGTCACGTGCACCTTCCGGTGTACTCTTGCAGAGCATGGGTGTTTCAATTTCCAGGAAACCTTCCTCTGTCATAAAATTACGTACCAGAGTGGTAACCTGACTTCTCAGAATCAGGTTGCGCTGAATATTGGGACGGCGCAGGTCCAGATAACGGTATTTCAGACGCAGTTCGTCCTTGGTATTACAGTTTTCTTCAATGGGAAAAGGCGGAGTCAGTGATTCAGAAAGGATACGGATATCCTTTGCGTTGATTTCGATACTGCCTGTTTCCATGTTGCTGTTGACGGCACCGGAACGTTTTTCAACGGTACCTGTAACTGCAATAACAAATTCGCTTCTTAACTGTCCGGCTTTTTCAAATGCTTCCTTACCGGAAATTTCTTCGCTGAAGATCAGCTGAAGCAGACCGGAACGGTCTCTTAAGTCAATGAAAATCAGACTGCCCAGATTACGTCTTTTCTGAACCCATCCCATAACGGTGACGGTTTCGCCGATTGCTGCACGAGTGGTCTCTGTACAGCGATGTGTTCTGTGCAGTCCAGCCATAGATTCTGCCATAATATCCTCCTGATTTATCTGCGGAAAAACTCGCGGAAGTTTTCGTAACCTTCTTTTGAAAGCTGTTCCTTCTGGAATTTTTTGTTTTTGTTCATGGTAACAACAAGGACACACTTACCCTGTGCTCTTTCTTCTGCAGCTTCCTGCATGATATCTGCCAGCTTATCTGCAGGCATATTCTTTTCAACCAGATAGGCAATCTTTTCAGACTGTCCGGGAATCTGGAAGTTGTGTTCCATCAGCAGCATAACGATTCGCTCAAAACCAATGGAAAAACCACAGGCACAGGTTTCCTTGCCGGTAAATTTGCCGATCATCTTATCGTAACGGCCACCGCCGCCCACAGAACTGCCGAAGTCAGGCATTTCAATCTCGAAAATCGTACCGGTATAATAAGACATACCGCGAACCAGAGTGGGATCAAAAGCCACTTCATAGGGTTTATACTGCGTTTTCTTTACACTGTTCATGATCGTAGAGATACTTTCTGCTGTTGCAGCAGGAAGAAAATCACCCAGTTCATTCCGAAGCCAGTCAACGGGATCTGCTTCTGTTTCCAGTTTTGCAAAAAGATCCAGATACTTTTCAACGGATTCAGCTGCATAACCGCTTTCCAGCAGTTCTGCCTTCACACCTTCCAGACCGATTTTATCCATTTTGTCCAGAATAATGAAAATCTTATCGTAAGAATCTTCTGAGAATCCGCTGTAAGCAGCCATGGCCTTCAGAATACCGCGGTCGTTGATACGAACCTTGAAGTTATCGAATAACTTGCCTAACAGTGTGGTGGTGGCAGTGATCAGTTCGATTTCTGCCAGACAGGTGGGATCTCCCAGAATGTCGATATCACACTGATAGAACTGACGGAAACGGCCCTTCTGGGGGCGGTCAGCACGCCATACAGGTCCGATCTGCAATGCCTTGAAGGGGGTGGGAAGCTGATTGGAGTTGTTGGAATAGTAACGGGACAGGGGAACTGTCAGATCGTATCGGAGTCCTCCATCCACCAGATCCTGTTCCGTTTCCGCTGTATCCAGACGCAGCTTTTCCCCTCTCTTCAGAATTTTGAAGATTAATTTTTCATTGTCACCGCCCTGTTTGCTGCACAGATTCTCAATGTGTTCCACACAGGGGGTTTCTATCGGAGTAAAGCCGAAGCTTTTATATGTTTCTTTAATCAGACCGATCACATAATCTCTGATCTGCATTTCCGCAGGCAGAATATCTTTCATGCCGGTCACAGGTTTTTTTACCATTGCCATTCGTTTTCCTCCCTTTTTAACCTTTTAATTATAGTAAAAATAAGTTTATAACGCAAGCCTAAATGTGTTTGTATTCAACGGATACCTGCATTCAGAATGATCAGTAGGGACGATATCCGCCGTAACAGCAGCAATTACAGAAAAGATTCAGAAGAATCATGCTCATACACCATTGACCGGCGCTGGGGGTCATGGTCCGGTACTGTCTGCTCATATCAGAATACCACTGTCCGCCGCCCTGAAGCTGCTGCAGCAGTGCCTGGTACTGAAAATTGGAGGGGTCCATGGAAACCGCCCGTTTGGCATGATCCAGTGCAGCCATATTATTGCCCAGACCTCTGTTGGCATAGGCGCTGAGATAGTACCACTGGGCGGGACGCTCTGTCATCTGATTGAGGACATTAAGGGCTTCCTGAAAATGCCGGCTGTTTATATAGTTGGCTGCAGCCTGCAGGTGGGCAGTGGTCTCTGGGTTGGAATAATAATTGCCCTGGGAGCTGCGTCCTGTCTGCCCATAGGAATTCTGGCTGCCGTAATATCCCTGATTTCCATAGGGGTTCTGGCCGTAGGAGTAAGAACTTCCCCCATGCTCCCTCTCATCCATAATCTGTTTGTAAGCCTGCTGAATATCCTTAAATTTTTCTTCTGCCTGATCAGCATTGGGATTGTTGATATTGGCATCCGGATGGTAGCGTCGGCTCAGTGTACGGTAAGCCTTTTTGATTTCATCAGCAGATGCATCTCTGGATACCCCCAGTACGTCATAAGGATCAGTATACATAGTATTTCCTTTCTTGTTATTTTCTCAATTATGCAGAATCTGTCGGTTAATAGTATGGAAACGGTTAATCTGCCTGTCCATCTTCTT
>JBJELP010000197.1:0-34188 GCA_051879215.1 Lachnospiraceae bacterium | reverse complement strand
AGGTTCTGTACCCGTGGTGGATATACTGACTGGCTTGAAGTGCGAAAAAGGAACCTCCTGATTCAGCGGATCCGGAAGGCATCCATGCCGGGATAAACAGCGCCTTCTCCCAGTATTTCTTCTATCCGAAGAAGCTGGTTGTATTTGGCCACCCGTTCGCTGCGGGAGGGGGCACCGGTTTTGATCTGGCAGGTGTTCAGAGCCACCGCCAGATCGGCAATGGTGGTGTCTTCCGTTTCGCCGGAACGGTGGGAAGTGACCGCTGTATAGCCTGCATGATGGGCCATTTTGATGGCTTCCAGTGTTTCCGACAGGGTTCCGATCTGATTCAGCTTGATGAGAATGGAGTTGCCGCATCCCATCTGTATTCCTTTTTGAAGTCGTCCGGTGTTGGTGACAAATAGATCGTCTCCCACCAGCTGGATACGGCTGCCCAGCTCATCGGTCATCTGTTTCCAGCCTTCCCAGTCTTCTTCATCCAGGCCGTCTTCAATGGAAAAAATGGGGTAATGGTCAGCCAGTTCTTTCCAGTGCCGGATCAGTTCCTCGGAGGTGTATCGGATTCCGGATTTGGGCAGGTGATATTCTCCTTTGCGGTCTCCTTTCCATTCACTGGCGGCGGCATCCATGGCCAGCATGAAGTCGGCTCCCGGCCGGTAACCAGCGGATTCAATGGCTTTCAGAATATACTGGATGGCTTCTTCATCGTTTTTCAGATCGGGTGCAAATCCCCCTTCATCGCCGACCGATGTGGCCAGCCCGTCTTTTTTCAACAGAGAAGCCAGGGCATGGAAAACTTCCGCACTTTGACGGAGAGCTTCTTTAAAAGAAGGAGCCCCCACAGGCATAATCATAAATTCCTGTACATCCACGGTGTTGGAGGCATGAGCTCCACCATTCAGGATGTTCATCATGGGGACAGGGAGGCGATTTCCGGATATTCCGCCGAGAAATTGGAAGAGCGGTAGCTGCAGAGCAGAGGCTGCTGCCCGGGCTGCGGCAATGGAAACGGCAAGGATGGCATTGGCTCCCAGTCCGGATTTATCCGTTGTCCCATCGGCCCGGATCATTTCCCGGTCTACAGAATAAATGTCAGAAGCATCCAGTCCGGTTATGGTCTCCCGGATTTCCTGATTGATGTGCATGACAGCTTTGGAAACACCCTTTCCCAGATAACGTTTCGGGTCCTGATCCCGAAGCTCCAATGCTTCAAATTCACCGGTGGATGCACCGCTGGGAGCGGTTCCCCTTCCGACAACTCCATTTTCCAGATGCACTTCTGCTTCCACGGTGGGATTCCCTCTTGAATCCAGAATTTCCCGTCCGATGACCTGATTGATCTTTAAACCGTTCATAGTCTTCTCCTTTCAGCTTTTTCCAGACAATTTCAGAAATGTAACTCTTCAGTTCCGATGGTTGAGCAGTTACTTTGAAATAGTCTGTGCAGACAGGGAAAAAATATACCGCACAGGGTAAAATCTGTGCGGTATAACCGGAAAAAGATGATATTTTCTTTGCAAACAATAACCGGAAAAAGATGATTTTCCTCTGACATTACAGTTTCATAAATTTCAGCACCGACTGCAGATAGGTAGCCGCAGAGGTTTCATCCGGTGCCCAGTCCTCACAGGAGAAACAGGTAATTTTATCACCGGGTTTTTCTGCAAACTCCGGTGTGAAAAGTATTTCCGGCTGCGGCAGAAAACGACCGCTTTTTTTGATGAAACAGTTCTGTTTCGTGGCTTTTTTACGATGGCTTCTGTCCACAAATTCGGCTACACTTTTATGTACAACCAGGTCTTCTTCCGGCAGATAGTAATAATCTTTATAATTTTTGTAAAAATGCTTTTTCTCCCCTTCCAGATAATGGATGCCGAGGGAAAGGCTGTTTCCGCCGGCGGAGATCTGCCAGGGACCGATTTCCGCATTCAGGAGAATCGGCATTTTCCGATCCGTCAGAAAGTGGAGAACCAGCCACCGGTCTGTGGATTCCTGATGGTTCAGGAGGAAAGAACTGTGGAAAAAGTCCGGCCACATGGCCACCTGGGTCAATCCGGTCATACAGCGTACATCATCTGCATTGTGAAGAAGAAGCAGACGGAGATCGTTTTTTTTCTGATATTCCACATAACGTTCATAGACGGGAATCAGTTCACCACCGCTCATTACGTCTTCTCTGGAGGAAATGCCCAGAAGGATTTCCACACTTTTCTGTCTGCAGTTGGGTAAACCGCATAACTCTTTATAAGGCTTGATCTGATTCATCAGATCAATGCTTTCCTCAAATTCCAGCGTATCATTCAGATTCCACAGACTGGCTCTTGCTTTGAGAAAAGGCAGGTCAAACCGCTGTCCGTTGAAATGAATCAGGGTGTCATAGTCTGCGGAAAAATCCAGAAATTCCTGTATGATCTGCGGTTCTTCTCCGGGATGTTCTGCAAACCACTGCATCAGTGTCCATTTTCCATCACAGCAGGCTGCCGCCCCGATCAGGTAGATCATATGGTATTCCCTGGAAAATCCGGTGGTTTCAATATCGAAAAACAGCATCTTTCTGTCCGGCGGACAGATTCCGGAATAAAAGGATTCCGGCTGAAAAGGTTCCTGTATACGTATCATAAATCAATGCTCTGCTTTCTTCTGGTAATGAAAAGTTATCCTGTATGAAACAGATTGTTAACTGGCGTGAGTCATACTCAGGATAATACTGATTTTTTTGTTCTCAAATTATAGTGGGCTATAGAGGGCAAATTTTTTTTGACCCCAACATTAAAGTATGTTATGATAAAATTTAAATCATGTCAAGGTGATGGCATGAAAACTCGGAGTGTGATGTGGGAACATCATCTGAACGGCAATACGGATTTTGAGAGGTTTTTATGATTTCATATATAAAAGGAACATTGGCAGATGTACTGAGTGACCGCATTATAGTGGAGTGCAGAGGAATCGGTTACGAGATTCTGGTCCCCGGCTCGTTGTTCAGTCATATGCCTTTAATCGGAGATGAGCTGCAGATTCATACGTATCTTTATGTACGGGAAGATGCACTGATGTTGTATGGCTTTTTTTCCAGAGAGGATCTGGAGATTTTCAAATTACTGATCGGTGTCAGCGGCATCGGTCCCAAGGGGGCCCTTGCTCTGTTGGGTGTTATGACGCCCCAGGACCTTCGCCTTGCGGTGGCCATTGAGGATGCGAAAATGATCGCAACGGCTCCCGGCATCGGTCTGAAAACAGCGAAAAAGCTGATTATTGAACTGAAGGATAAATTAAAGGAACCGGAGACGGAGAGTTTTGCAGAAACTGCAGAAGCAAAGGATGGAGACGGAGATCTGAAGGTATCCCAGAAAGAGGCCATCGAAGCACTGACTGCGCTGGGATATGGACGAAGCGAAGCTGCAGCAGCGGTGCGGAAGGCTGCGTCCGCCGGTACCGCCGCCGATGTGGAAAGTCTGCTGCATCTGGCACTGGCCGATCTGCTCTGATCAAAAGGAGTGTTTTATGGCAAAGCGTATTATTACAACAGAAATTACGGAAGAAGATAAAAAGATCGAAACCGGGCTCAGACCGAAGACGCTGGATGAATACATCGGCCAGGCAAAGGCAAGGGAAATTCTGAACGTGTCCATGCGTGCGGCAAAAATTCGAAATGAAGCACTGGATCATGTGCTGTTTTATGGACCTCCCGGACTGGGAAAGACCACTCTGGCAGGTGTCATTGCCAATGAAATGGGCAGTAATCTGAAGATTACATCGGGACCGGCCATTGAACGGCCCGGCGAGATGGCAGCTGTTCTCAACAGTCTGGCAGAGGGAGATGTTTTGTTTGTGGATGAAATCCACCGGTTAAACCGGCAGGTGGAAGAGGTTCTGTATCCGGCAATGGAGGATTACGCCATTGATATTATGATCGGAAAAGGCCCCACAGCCCGTTCCATTCGATTGAATCTGCCCCATTTTACTCTGGTGGGTGCAACCACCAGGGCCGGTATGCTGACAGCACCTTTGCGGGACCGGTTTGGTCTGGTGACCAGACTGGAGTATTATACGGCGGAGGAACTGAAGCAGATTATTCTCCGGTCCGCCGGCGTCCTGCAGGTGGAAATTGATGAAAAAGGTGCAGAAGAGATAGCCAGAAGGTCCAGAGGCACCCCAAGACTGGCAAATCGTCTGCTGAAGCGGGTCAGAGATTTTGCCCAGGTGCGGTATGACGGTGTCATTTCGGAACAGGTGGCGGTTACGGCGCTGGATCTCCTGGCCGTTGACCGGCTGGGTCTGGATCAGAATGACAGAAGCATTTTACTTACGATTATTGAAAAATTTGACGGAGGTCCTGTGGGTCTGGATACGCTGGCGGCTGCCACGGGAGAGGACAGCAATACACTGGAGGATGTGTATGAGCCGTATCTGATTCAGAACGGTCTTTTAAACAGGACACCAAGGGGACGTATGGCAACTCCGGCTGCCTACCGTCATCTTGGACTTTCGCAGCTGATGAATGAGGAAACAGACAGTTAGAGCGAGGCAGGAGAATGGATAAAAAGAATACAGTAGAGATAACCGTAAACGGAAGAAGATGTATATTAAGTGGTGAAGAGAGTCCGGCATATATGCAGAAGGTTGCAGAATATGTCAACAATATGTACGAAAAGCTGAAAACATTGCCTGGTTTCACGGGAAGAAGCCATGATTACCAGACCATGATGATGTATATGAACATGGCCGATGAGAATCTGAAGCAGAGCGGCTGGACAGAGGAAAAACAGGCGGAAGCGGACACACAGGCACAGGAGGAAATCTATCGTCTGAAGCTGGATCTGGTGGAAGCCAGAAAGCAGGCAGAGGCTTCGGAATCTGCCCGTCTGGAGGAAACCGGATCCCTGAAAAAACAGCTGGAAGTGGTACAGGAAGAACGGAAGCGTCTGGCAGAGAAGGATAAGGCATCTGCTGCCAAAGCAGCAGCCCAGGAAAAGGACCTGACAACATATAAGACCAACATGGCAGTTCTGAAACGGAAACTGGCAGATTATGAAAAAAATGCAGCGGATGTGGAAAAACAGCTGAAGGAAGCTGCTGCCAGAGAACGGGAAGAAATGCTGCAGCGCAATAAGTATGAAAATCTGCTGAAATCCCAGAAACAGGAATTTGAAGCAAAGCTTTCCCAGATGAAAGAGCAGATGGAGCGGAAGAAAACAGAAGATAAACAGGAACTGGAAAAGCTGCTTCTGGAACAGCAGAAACAGCTGACCGAGCTGCAGAAGCAGCTGGATGATCAGGAAGCCGATTACGGCATGCAGCTGGCCGAGATGAAAGCCGAGTGTGATAATCGGATATCTTCCTTGAAGCCCGGTTATGAAAAACTGCTCAGCGAGCAGGAACAGGAATACAAGGAAGAAATTACGGAACTGACGGAAAAACAGGAAGCACAGCTGGCGGAACTGACAGAAAAACAGGAAGCGCAGTTGAAAGAACTGGCCGAAAAACAGGAAGCACAGCTGAAAGAACTGACTGAAAAATACGAAACGCAGCTGGCGGAACTGAAAAAGATGCACGCATCCGAGCATGAAGAACTGGAAACGGCCAGAAAGAAAGCAGACGAAGCTGAAAATGATATGATTGAGTATCTGGATCTTCTGGAAGAAAAAGAAAAGGAGATAGCCCGGCTGAAATTTAAATTACAGGAGAATCAATATGAGTAAAACACGCCGGTCTTCGGGACCGGGATCTATAATACAGACAGGAATGACTGAAAAACGCAGCCTGGAGCTTCTGGCTCCGGGCGGTTCTCTTGCAGGGGTTAAAGCAGCCTTTCAGGCAGGGGCAGATGCTGTTTATATGGGAGGAGATCGTTTTTCTGCCAGAGCCTATGCGGAAAGTGCTGCTGAGCATTCCCTGGAGGAGGCCATGGATTATGCCCATCTCCATGGGCGAAAGCTGTATCTGACACTGAATACGCTGCTGAAGCAGGAGGAAATGGAACAGGAACTGTATGATTTTGTGGCTCCCCTGTATACCCGAGGGGTGGATGCAGTGCTGGTACAGGATCTGGGGGCAGCTGCTTTTCTGCGGCGGGAGTTTCCGGATCTCCCTCTTCACGCCAGCACACAGATGACGGTTACCAGTGCGGCAAGCGCAAGGATGCTGCAGCATCTGGGCATAACCCGTGTGGTTGCGGCAAGAGAATTGAATCTGAAAGAATTGCATGAAATCTATCAGGAGACCGGAATGGAACTGGAAGCATTTGTCCATGGTGCCATTTGCTACTGTTATTCCGGTCAGTGTCTCTATTCCGGTGTGATCGGCGGAAGAAGCGGAAACCGCGGTCGCTGTGCACAGCCCTGCAGACTTCCGTATACCGCCAGGGACGGCAAAGGACACATCCTGAACCCTGCTTCGGAATCCTGGCTTCTGAGTCTGAAAGACATGTGTACCCTGCAGTATCTTCCGGATATGGCCGAAGCCGGTGTCATGTCATTTAAAATAGAAGGCCGTATGAAAAGTCCGCTGTATACTGCCGGTGTGGTCAGCATTTACCGGAAGTATCTGGATCAGTATCTGGAAAATGGAAGGAGAAACTGGAAAATTGATTCGAAGGATCTGTATGCCTTGTCCCAGTACTTTGACCGGGGCGGTTTTACTGACCGGTATCTTCACAGTCATAATGGAAGAGAAATGATGGCACTGAAGGAAAAAGCCAGAATGCGGACACCGGATCCGGCATTGATGAAGGAAACGGAAAGCCGGTATCTGAATCAGGAACTGCAGGAATCTGTCCGCGGTTTTGTATCCATTCAGACAGGAAAACCTGCTTTCATTCGACTGGAAACAGATGCTGTTTCTGTTTCAACCGTTTCCGATCAGCCGGTCATGGAGGCAGAAAAAAGACCTCTTTCAAAGGCAGATGTGGAAAAACAGATGCGTAAGACCGGCGGAACTCCCTTTGTTATGGAACAGATGGAAGTGGAACTATCCGAAAATGCCTTTTTGCCGGTACAGCAGATGAATATCCTTCGCAGGGAAGCCCTGCAGTCTTTGGAGCAGAAAATTCTGGATTCGGCAAAACGACCTGTGAAAAGGACTGAAAATCAGACTGTGAACAAAACAGCAAACCGGACTGTGGAAAAAACAGAAAACCGGGCGGAGCAGGATCAGAACGAAATGCCGTGTGAAAAACCGATATTCCCTGAAACACGGATTCACTGCATGGCAGAGATTTTCCGGCTGGAGCAGCTGGATCCGGTGCTGCATTCCGATGAGATTGATACCGTATATGTGGACAGTTCCTGCGTGGACGGAAATATGCTGTCCGATGTGGCAGAGAAGTGTCACCGGGCAGGAAAACTCTGTTTTCTGGTGCTGCCCAGAATCTGGCGCGAGGCAGCTGAAAAAGAGTGGAAACGGGACGGAGAAAAGATTCTGCAGTCAGGAATCGATGGTGTGACGGCAGGTTCCCTGGATGCATTGCAGTCTCTGGCCGACCGGAATTGTTCTCTTCCCGTTGTCATTGATCATACTCTGTACAGCTGGAATCAGGAAGCAAAGGCGGAAATTCGAAAGCTGGCAAAAGATTCCGGCCTCTGTATTCTGCGGCTGACAGCTCCTCTGGAACTCAATGAGAGAGAACTGAAGGCGAGAGGACTGACAGACTCGGAACTGCAGATTTACGGAAGAACCCCCATGATGGTTACAGCAGGCTGTATTCGGAAAACCACAGGCGGCTGCAATCATAACAATGATCTGGTAACACTGACCGATCGAAAAAAAATGACATTTCCTGTACAGTGCAGCTGTAAATACTGCTATAATGTGATTTATAATTCCCTTCCCTGCTATCTTCTGGATCGTATGGAACAGATGGAATCCCTTCATCCGGCGGCCTTTCGACTGGCTTTTACGGTGGAAGACGAAAGAGATACAAGGCTGGTACTGCAGGATCTGAAACAGTTTCGGAGAACAGCCGGTTCACTCTGTTCTGTTTCTCTGAAAACCAGTGATGATCACAGCTGCACCGCCGAAAACCGCAGCGTAAAGGAGATTACCAGAGGGCATTTTGCAAGAGGGGTACAGTAATGAAAACCGGAGGAACGTAATATGCTGAATCTTATGGTCAGAGTATCAAGATATCTGATAACTGCTCTGGTGGTATTGTATACGATACTCGATTTTTATTATTTTACAAAAAAAACCGAAAGTGGCAAAAACAGTGTCGTCAGTGTACAGTCTTTTCTGATGTATACCCTTCAGTTTCTTTTCACTGTCATTCTGTTTGCATTTTATGAAGATATTACAATAGTGATTTTATATGTGGCATCGCTTCTGGTCTTTATTATCTATCAGAGTGTATATCCTGCCATTTACAAAAGAGCGGACCGGCATCTTCTGAATAATGTGATGTTTCTTGTAATGATCGGGCTGACGATTCAGGCGAGACTGAAGCTGAATAAAGCAACAAAACAGCTGATTCTGCTGATTGTGGCAGCGGTAATCACCCTGCTGGTTCCGAAAATTCTGGACAATGCCAAAAAATATCTGTACCGATGGACCTGGTTTTACGGACTGGGCGGTCTGGCTGCCCTGCTTGCCATCTGCCTTTTCGGTCAGGAAGAATACGGTGCCAACCTTTCTTTTACGGTAAAGGGGCTGTTTTCCATTCAGCCTTCTGAAATTGTTAAAATTTCACTGGTATTATTCGTTGCGGGAATGTTCCACCGTTCCCTGGAATTTAAACAGATATTTGTTACGACAGCAGTAGCTGCCTTGCATGTGCTGGTTCTTGTGGCATCCAGAGACCTGGGTACGGCACTGATCTATTTTATCGCATATGTATTGATGCTCTTTGTTGCAACAGAGCAGTTTCGTTATGTATTGGCCGGGTTCGGCAGCGGCGCGCTGGCAGCGGTCGGTGCGTATTTTATGTTTGGACATATCCGGGTCCGTGTGGCAACCTGGCTGGATCCCTGGTCGGATATTACAAATACCGGCTGGCAGATTGCCCAGTCCCTGTTCGGCATCGGCACCGGAAGCTGGATCGGCATGGGATTGACCGGCGGAACACCGGGGGTGATTCCGGTGGCAGAAAAGGATTTTATTTTTGCTGCAGTCTGTGAGGAAATGGGCATCATTACCGGTATCTGCATTCTGCTCATTCTTCTGGGCATCCTGGTTCAGTTTTTATGGATCTCCACATGGATGAAGCATATGTTTTACAAAATTACAGCCTTTGGCCTTGCCTGCGAATTCGGTTTTCAGATTCTGATCAATGTGGCCGGTGTGATAAAACTGGTTCCGCTGACCGGTGTTACCCTTCCTTTTATCAGTTACGGCGGCAGTTCTCTGCTGAGCAGCTTTTTCATCTTCGGTATTTTTGAAGGCTTGTTTATGAATAAGCTGCGGGAAGATGAGGCACTGGAGCGGGAAAAGAAAGAACAGGCTGCCAGAAAATCTTCAAGGGCTTCTGCCATCAGCAAGGCACAGATGAAGCTGAATGAGTGGTAAAAAGGAAGGTGAACCGGATGAGTTTACGGAATAAAAAAGACCGGAAAAAGACCGGGAACAATTCAGGAAAAACAATGTCACGAAGAATCAATGGATATATTCTGGGAATGGTGTATCTGTTTATCCTGCTGTTCATCGGTCTGGCCGGCTATCTTTGTTATTTTACATGGAAGGAAGCACCGGAACTGGTAAACAATCCCTACAACGGGCGTCTTGCCAAACTGAATCAGAGTGTTGTCCGGGGCGATATTACTTCATCGGATGGAACGGTTATTGCCTATTCTGAGGTAAATGACGGCGAGGAAATCAGAAAATATCCCTATGATGAGGCATTTGCCCATGTGGTGGGATATACCAATGTGGGAGAGGCCGGTCTGGAATCCACAGCGGGATATTATCTGTTGAATTCCCACGAGTCAGCGCTGAACAAACTGTATAAGGAAATTACAGATCAGAAGGTAACGGGGGATACGGTTGTTACCAATCTGGACAAAGATCTGCAGCAGATGATTTCCGATGCGATGGATCAATATCAGGGGGCCTGTGTGGTCATGGAACCGTCCACCGGCAAAATCCGTGCCATGGTATCCAAACCGGATTTTAACCCCAATACATTGGAAACCGATTATGAAAAACTGGTTTCCGATCAGTCAAATTCCAATCTGGTGAACCGTGCAACCCGCGGCCTGTATTCGCCCGGTTCCACATTTAAGCTGGTCACTGCTCTGGCCTTTATGGAGCAGAATCCCGATGACTGGACCAATTACCAGTATAAATGCGAAGGCAGCATCCGTCTGGGCGATCAGGTGATTCACTGTTCACACAATACAAAACATGGTAAAGTGGATCTGACAAAGTCCATTGCCAAATCCTGCAACAGTTCCTTTGTCAATATCGGTGTTTCGCTGGATATCGCACAGTTCCGGGAAACAGCAGAAAGGCTGATGTTCAATCAGAAGCTGAATACCGGTTTTTCCACGGCTGTCAGCAAGTTTGATCTGACACCGGAATCTTCCCAGGCACTGGTTATGCAGACTTCTTTCGGACAGGGAAATACACTGATCACTCCTTTGCAGAATGCGATGATTACTTCAGCCATTGCCAATCTGGGGGTCATGATGAATCCGCAGCTGCTGGATCATGTGGTCAGTGCGGATGGAAGCGTGGTGGAACAATATGATCCGGAGAGTCTGGGGTCAGTCATGACGGCAGAACAGGCCATGGCACTGAGTGATATGATGATGGAAACGGTAAATAACGGTACAGCAAAAGTATTGAAATCTTCCGGTTATCAGGCAGCAGCGAAGACCGGTTCCGCACAGACAGACAATGAAAAGGAAACAGATGCATGGATGGTTGCCTTTGCACCGGCTGATAATCCCCGGTATGTGGTCAGCATGGTTCTGGAAGAAGCCGGAGCCGGTTCTGAAACAGCTGGTCCCATCATAAAAAAGATTTTCGATACTCTCCTTGCAGATTAGCATAAAAAGAGGTATACTTGATTCAAATATCTAAACGGATATCCGAAGACCGGGAATCGATAAAGTTGCCCGAAGTCATGCGGATTCATCCAGCCATAAAGAATGCGTGGATAAACGGAAGTCCAGATGGAGCCGTTAATTGACCGACGCGCGACTGAAGGAGGTTGTCGAATGAGTCATGCAACCAGCTGCGGCGGTGTGGTTATATTCCGCGGAAAGATCCTCGTACTTTACAAAAATTATAAAAACAAGTATGAAGGATGGGTATTGCCCAAAGGAACTGTGGAGCCCGGAGAGGATTTTAAAACCACAGCTTTAAGGGAGGTTAAGGAAGAGACCGACGCAGACGCATCAATTATCAAGTATATTGGCAAAAGTCAGTATTCCTTCAATACACCGGATGACACAGTGGAAAAAGAAGTTCACTGGTATCTGATGATGGGGGACAGTTATTATTCCAAACCGCAAAAAGAGGAATATTTTGTTGATTCCGGATATTATAAGTACATTGAAGCATATCATCTGCTGAAGTTTTCCAACGAAAAGCAGATTCTGGAAAAAGCATACAATGAATATCTGGAACTGAAAAGAAAAAATCTCTGGGGAACCAAAAAATATTTTTAAGAAGTACCTGCATGAAATAAGAGGATTTCTTTGGTCATATGCCCGGTGACACGGCAAAGCACCGGGCATATGACTTTTCTGTTCGTCACAGTAACCATTAATTCATAAAAGTACAGGATAATACATGGGAGTTCTTGACAGAAAGTGGATAACCCATTATAATTTATTTCCATAACAAGGCAAAGGCGTCAGTGTACAGGCACTGGCGCCTTTTTCATTGTTGCAGGACTCTGTGAAGCGGAGAATCCGGCGCGGCTCTCCGAAAGAGTTGATTCAATATGGAGGAAGAGATATGAGTGATTATTTGGATCTGATCGAACGGGCGGGAGACATCAACCACCTTCTGGCCCGTTACGGAGTAAAGTTCGGAATTTACAAAAACAATGTATTTAATGAACAGCTGTTTCCATATGATGCAATCCCCCGCATTATTACAAAACAGGAGTTTGATTATCTGGAACGGGGACTGATTCAGCGAGTGGATGCACTGAACTGCTTTCTGTACGATGTTTACAACAGGCAGCAGATCATCCGGGATGGCGTCATTCCGGCAGATTTTGTATTTTCATCCAAGGGGTATCTTCCACAGTGTGAAGGAATTGTTCCGCCTGGAAAAATATACAGCCATATTTCCGGAATTGATCTGGTACAGGCAAAGGATGGAACCTGGTATGTTCTGGAGGATAATCTCCGGATTCCTTCCGGTGCATCCTATCCCATGATTGCCAGAGAACTGGCACGGAGGGCTGCACCCGGTGCATTTATGAAAAATCCCCTTTATGATAACCGGAATTACGCAGATATGCTGAAAGAGTGTATGGACTATTCCAATACAGGAGGGATTAACGTGGTAATGACACCAGGTCGTTATAATTCAGCATTCTTCGAACATTCCTATCTGGCAGAACGGTGCGGAGCAGTGCTGGCAATGCCATCCGATCTGATGGTGGAGAATGATCATCTTTACTACAAAGAATATACCGGAAAAAAAGTGCAGGTGGGAGCTCTTTACCGCCGTGTGGCCGATGAATATCTGGATCCTGTAACATTTCTGCCGGAGTCTCTGATTGGAATTCCCGGTGTCATGGATGTGTTCCGGGCAGGTAATGTGGCGATTATGAACGCACCCGGCAATGGTGTGGCCGATGATAAGGGAATTTATTATTTTGTACCAAAGATGATCGAGTATTATCTTGGAGAAAAGCCGATTCTTCACAATGCACCAACCTATCTGGCCTTTTATGAAGAAGACCGCAGATACATACTGGATCATATTGACCATCTGGTGGTGAAAGATGTTTCGGAAGCAGGAGGATATGGTGTCATTTTCGGCAGTGATCTTTCGGCAGAGGAACTTGAAAATCTGAAGCAGCTTATCATACGGGAATCCAGACGGTTTATTGCACAGGAAGTCATTGATTTTCTGGATCTGAAGGTAATGGATGGAAACGATGAAGTGGAACGGAAAGCCGATCTTCGTGCCTTTGTTCTTTCCGGTCCGACCACCAGGGTATGGCCCTCCGGTCTGACCCGATTTTCCAGAAATCCGGATTCATTTGTTGTGAATTCATCTCAGGGAGGAGGTTTCAAAGATACATGGGTGTTATCTCGTTAGAAAGAGCGGACAGTCTTTTCTGGCTGGGTCGTTATGTGGAAAGAGTATTTACTACAGTAAAGGTGTTTTTTGATTATTATGATTGTATGATTGATAAAAATGAAAGGGAGTACATTCATTTTTGTGAAGCCCTTTCCATTCCGAATATCTATCAGGACAGGGAAGATTTTGTAAAGAATTATATTCTGGATGAATCCAATCCGGATTCCATTATCTCCAATATGCTGCGGGCCTGTGACAATGCCATTGTCAGCCGTGATGACATCAGTACGGAGTCCATGGCCTATCTGGAAATGTGTCTGCAGACCATCCGGGCAGAAAAGGATTCGCCGGCACCGGTGTTTGCCCTTCAGTCTGTCATTGATCATATTTATGCATTCTGGGGCAGTATTGATGATTGTATTCTGGATGAGGAAAACCGCAATATCGTGAAATGCGGACGATATGTGGAGCGTCTGGATCTGTATCTGCGTCTGAAGGCAGGTCAGGAAGAGGTTGAAAAAGAATTCCGCAAATTCAGCAAGCGTCTGGAAAGGGTACGTATTGGATATCATGCAGATCGATATCAGCAGGTTGCTGCCATGATGGAACGAAAGGATGAATTTGCATCTCTGCGCAGCTCCATTCTGAATACACTTCAGCAGATATTCAACTGAAATCTGTATGATATCCGGATCATCATCGGACAAATAATCTGATGTGAGAGGTGGAGCATTTTGAAAAAATTATATTACAGGTATGAGATCAGAGCGGAGTATACACATGCGGTCAGCAGTCATTATATGCACCTGCGCTGTATTCCCATCTGTAATTCGATACAGCAGATTTATGGAAAAAACGTTACTGTGACCCCTTCGGATTCATTGACGGAAAAGAAAGACGGGCAGGGAAATATACTTCTCAGCTGCCGGATTGAAGGCCTTCATACCGATTGTTCCGTGATTTCCGAAGGGATTGCATTCGTGGATGTCAATGCCATGGAAAGAGAAATTCTGAATCCATGTTATCGATATTTTACAGATCATACCAGACCGGATCAGGCAATGGAAGACTTTTTCCGTGCAGAATGTGTTCCTTTGTTTTCCGAAAAACAGACTGACTGGGAACGGGTTCATGTATTAATGCATGAACTGTATTCCCGGTTTTCCTATGTTTCCGGAATTACTGCAGTGGAGACTTCTGCAGCAGAGGCCTTTGCACTGGGAAAGGGAGTCTGTCAGGATTATGCACAATGTCTGATTGCTCTGTGCAGACTGGCAGATATTCCGGCCAGATATGCGGCCGGTTTTTTGCTGGGAGAAGGTGCCACCCATGCATGGGTTGAAATTTTCGACAGCGGTTACTGGTATGGTTTTGATCCGACCCATGACAGGGTTATTTCGGATGATTATATAAAAGTGGCACACGGACGGGATGCACTGGATTGTCCGCTGGAAAAAGGTGTGTTTTACGGAACCTGCGGACAGCGTCAGAATATCCGCGTCTTTGTAAAAGAATATGTGCCAGCAAAAGTGAGGGAGAAAAAATATGATAGAAACAGTAGTATCGGTGGAATTGCCGGTGGATGAGAATCTTACGGTAAAGAAAAACCGTCTGCAGCCGGAACAGCTGAACGGAAAAGAGAAGCGGCTTTGTATTATTACAGGAACCCATGGTGATGAACTGGAAGGGCAGTATGTCTGCTATGAATTAATCCGCAGAATAGAGGCTGAAAAAGAAAAACTGAAGGGAATTGTGGATGTATATCCTGCAGTGAATCCTCTGGGCATTGATTCCATAACCAGAGGAATTCCCATGTTTGATCTGGATATGAACCGTATTTTCCCCGGTTCGGAAACGGATGGCGCTATGGCGGAGTATGTGGCTGCAAAGATTGTGGAAGATATGAAGGGAGCCGATATGGCAGTGGATATCCATGCCAGCAATATTTTCCTGCAGGAAATTCCTCAGGTCCGTGTCAATGAACTGACTGCAGAAACACTGGTTCCCTATGCAAAGCTGGTAAACTGTGATTATGTGTGGGTTCACAGTGCAGCCACCGTTCTGGAGGCAACCCTGGCCCACAGTCTGAATACCATTGGTGTGAAGACGCTGGTAGTTGAAATGGGAGTGGGAATGCGTATTACGCAGGAATATGGAAATCAGCTGCTGGATGGCATTTTTAATCTGATGATCGAACTGGGAATCTGGGAAAGTGAATATCGTCCGCTTGTGAAGGAACCCATTGTATCCACCGATCATGAGGTTGGTTTTGTCAATGCGGATGTCTCCGGATTATTTGTTCCCTGTGTACAGCACTGGAGAAACATCAAAAAGGGAGCGGTTCTGGGACAGATTGTGAATCCCCTGACCGGAAAGGTGGAACAGGAAGTGACTTCTCCCATGGATGGAATGGTATTTACCCTGCGGGAATATCCCGTTGTGGCAAGCGGTTCTCTGATTGCAAGAATTCTGGGAGGCAGAAATCATGAATAAAGAAATTGTATATTCGCTGAAATCACTTTACAGAGAAAACATGAACATATATGGTTATACGTTTGGATCCGGTGAAAAAGCAGCCTGTGTGGTGGGACCCATACGGGGGAATGAAGTGCAGCAGCTTTATGTATGTTCCTGTCTGGTAAGAGAGATGGCCGCCCTTGAGGAAAAGGGGTGCATTGCAGAAGGAAAACAGATTATGATCATTCCGTCGGTCAATCACTATTCCATGAATATCGGCAAGCGGTTCTGGCCCATTGACAATACAGATATCAACCGGATGTTTCCCGGATATGATAAAGGGGAAACGACCCAGCGTATTGCAGCCGGTGTTTTTGAAGGTGTAAAGGATTATGAATACGGAATTCAGTTTGCCAGTTTTTATATGCCGGGTGATTTCATTCCCCACGTCCGGATGATGGAAACAGGATACCATAATCCGGGTCTGGCGGATCTGTTTGGTCTTCCCTATGTTCTGATCCGCAAACCCAAACCGGTGGATACCACAACATTGAATTACAACTGGCAGATCTGGAATACCAATGCATTTTCCATTTACACCAATGCAACGGATCAGATTGATGAAAAATCAGCAGATCAGGCGGTGGCGGCAGTTCTCCGCTTTTTTGCCAGAACAGGGCTGATCCGCTATGATGGACACAATGGATACATTGCCAGTGTTCTGTATGAAAATGAGCTGGAAACCATCCGAAGTCGGACAGCCGGTATTTACCGTCCGCTGAAAAAACCGGGAGAGGTGGTCTCTTCCGGAGAAAAAATTGCAGAAATCATTCATCCTTTCGAAGGAAGGGTATTGGATGAAGTTCGGTCACCCATTGACGGAATCGTATTTTTCAGTCATGTCAAGCCGCTGGTTATGCAAAATGAAGTCGTTTATAAGTTGATTCACAGGGGACAGATGTGATATACTGATCTGATGATAAACGGATGCCCGGGGTGTCCGGAATGTGAGGTATATATGAATCAAAGCGAATTTCTGGAAAAAGTACATGGCCTGATTGCTCAGGCAGAAGCTGAAGGCGGCAGTATTACAGAGGAAGCCATGACAGCTCCCTTTGCAGAAGAAAATCTGTCTCCGGATCAGTTGTTATCGCTGAAGAGTTTCCTGCAGGGCAGCGGTGTAACCATCCTGGATGGCAGGGAGAAGAAAGCAATCCGTATGTCAGCTGCCCGCAATGTCAATCGTCTGAAAAATAAGGAAAAGAAGATTTATCAGTCCTATATGGAGGAACTGGATCTGATCAAAGTCTATGATCCGGCAGAGGAAGAAATCCTGTTTTCCAGAAAGTCATCAGGAGATAAGAATGCCCGTCAGATGCTGGTAGAGGGTAATCTTCGATTTGTTGTGGAACTGGCAGGAAGGTATGCCGGAAATGGTGTGCCCCTGACAGATCTGATTCAGGAAGGCAACATGGAGCTTTTGCTGCTGGTGGATGAACATATGGGTACCGGTTTCCGCGCCGTTATGGAACAAAGAGTTTCCAAAGCCATGGAAATGCTGGTGGAGGAGCATGCCGGTCACAATGCATTTAAAACCCGCATGGCGGATATGGCCAATAAACTGATGGATGCATCAGAGGATTTTGCTGACAATGAAGGCACACAGCCCACCATAGAGGATCTGGCAAGAAAACTTCATGTTCGTCCGGATGAGGTGAAAACTGTAATGAAAATGTCCATGGATGCCATGACCATGGATGAAACCGGTCTGGGCGGAGAATAGTATCATGGGACTTGAAATGAAACAAAGACCGGAGACCGGTTTGCCGGAAGCATTTACGGAACGGATGAAACGGTCTCTGGGAGAAGATTTTCCGGCTTTTCTGAAAAGCTATTGTGAAAACCGTTATCAGGGGCTGCGTGTGAATACGTTGAAACTATCTTCTGAAGATTTTCTAAAGTTGCAGAAGAATGCTTTTTTTCTGGAACCGGTACCCTGGTGTCCCGATGGTTTTTACTACGGAATCGGTACGGGAGAGAGGGAAATACGTCCCGGTCGTCATGTCTGGCATGAAGCCGGTATGTATTATATTCAGGAACCCAGTGCCATGTCAGCGGCAGCCCTTCTCCAGGCGGAGCCGGGAGAAAAGGTGCTGGATCTGTGTGCGGCACCTGGAGGAAAATCGACGCAGATTGCATCTTCCATGAAAGGGGAAGGTCTGCTGGTGGTGAATGAAATTCATCCCGCCCGTGCAAAAATCCTCTCCCAGAATGTGGAGCGCATGGGCATCCGCAATGCCCTTGTCTGCAATGAATCCCCTGCATCCCTGGCAGACCATTTTCCAGCCTTTTTTGACCGGATTCTCTGTGATGCTCCATGCTCCGGGGAAGGGATGTTCCGGAAAGATGCCGCTGCAGTGGGCGAATGGAGCCCTGCCCATGTGGTCATGTGTGCAGACAGGCAGTTTTCCATTCTTCTGGAAGCGGAAAAAATGCTGAAACCAGGAGGAAGACTGGTGTATTCCACCTGTACCTTTTCAGAAGAAGAAAATGAAGAGGTGATTTCCCGCTTTCTGGATGCATGTCCCTGGATGGAAGCGGATACAGAAATGGACTGTCCGTATTTTGCACCGGGAAAGCGGCCCGGAGTTTGGCGGCTCTGGCCTCATCTTCTGAAGGGAGAGGGACATGGTGTTGCTGTTCTGAAAAAAACAGGAATGGCATATGAAGGCACCGGCCGGCGTGAAACGTATGAAAAGCCTGTAAAATCCTCGGTTCACGGGAAGAGAAAGCTGAATCCCGGGAAAGCAGCTTCCGGTGTGATTCCATGGGAAGACCGGAAAGCTCTGAAACTGTTTCATGACTGGGAACAGAGTACGTTAACGGATGCAGGAATAGAACACCTGAAAGGTGAGTATCTGTTTTTTGGTGAAAATCTGTACAGACTTCCGCCCTGTACACCTCCTTTAAATGGAATGAAGGTTTTACGGCCTGGACTGCATGTGGGAGAAATAAAAGGCAAGGTGTTTAAACCTTCCCATGCACTGGCCATGGCGCTGAAACCGGAAGAAGTTCAGACTGTGCTGGAGGAAGATCGGACCGAAGTTTACCGCTATCTGACAGGGGAAACGTTGGAATGCCGGGACGAGAAGGGATGGATTCTGCTCTGTACGTCCGGAGTATCCGTGGGCTGGGGCAAAGCCGGCAGCGGAATTGTAAAAAATCATTATCCGAAAGGATTACGTGTAAACTGGCAGGAGACTAATTTATGATGATTACCCGAAACAGGATTCGTTCACTGGCCGGCAGCAGCAGTGTTTTTGATGAAGGCAGCAGAATCTTTCAGAAAGGTCAGGTTGAAGTCCGTTCTACAGATCAGTTCTGGAAGGATGAAATCCGGGTACATGCCGTTGCCCATGGGGATCGGGAAACGGAAAAACAGGTTCATATTCTGATTCGCAGCGGGAAGATTGCGTCTTCCCGCTGCAGTTGTATACGCACCGATGCCAGAAAAGGTCAGTTGTGTGTCCATGGGGTTGCCCTGGCTCTGCTTTTGATGGAAATGTATGAAACCGATGATACAGATTCCGGAGAAATCATCCATCCATTGATTGAAATCTACGGACAGCAGAGATATCAGGATGTGGTGGCCGACTATACACAGGAGATTGCGGACACAGAACCGGTTTCTGTTCTTCCTGTTTTGTCAGTGGAGAATGGAAAACTTGCCATGGAACTGAAAATCGGGAATATTCGTTTTTACAGAGTAAGGGATATTTCTGCTCTTCTGGATGCCTGTATTCAGGGAAATCGGGTTGCCTATGGCAAATTTCTGAATTTTTATCATATTCCGGAGGCATTCACGCCGGAATCAGTTCAGCTGTTGCAGACGCTGATTAAAATACACAAAGCCATGAAAGATATGACAGAAGAACGGCTCCGGAAAAGCGGGCGTACGGTTTACAGCCAGAACTGCAGCCGACTCCTGCTGGGAAAAGAAGATCTGGATGAAGTGATGAAATGTCTGCTTCAGATTGCATCGGAAGAATCCGCAGACCGTGGCAATCCAGAAACCGGGCTGATGGTGGAGGCGGAAGAGATTCTTTCCCCCGGAGGAATCTGCTATCTGAAGCAGGGAAATCCGGATTTGCAGGCAGCTCTGGATTACAGAAACAGAAATCGGCCGGATCTGGGGACGACACTGGTTTTGAAAAATGAAATCCGTATTTTTCACGGGCAGCTGCACCTGTACCTTATGGAAAATAAAACCATGTGGATTGCAGACAGAACTTTCAGCAGAAGAATGGCTCCTTTCCTTGACAGCCTGCTTTCCCATCAGGAAGATATAACAGAAGGCCTGCGGATCCGCAATGCAGATATGCCGGGATTTTGCAGCAATGTGCTTCCTGTGATTGAAAAGCACATACAGATAGATTGTGACGCAGTGGATCTTCAGGCCTACAGAAACCAGTTGCTTCGGACTGAGTTTTTCTTTGACCTGCAGAACGATATGGAAATCACTTTGAAAATTCTGCATCATTACGGTGATATTTCCTTTAATCCGGCAGCAGGGGAAAATCCATCTCTTCCCTGGAGGGATCTTGCAGGGGAGAAACAGGTTGCTTTGACAGTTCAGCGGTATCTTGAAAAGCGGTATCCGGACAGAGGGCTGTTAACCACATATGATAAGGAAGAGAAAGCCATTGAACTGGCAGCAGAGGGCTTTGCTGTTTTTCAGAAACTGGGTGAAGTTCATATTTCAAAGTCTTTATCCGACCTGAAAATCCGCAGACCGGAGAATCTCCATTTTCAGGTCAATGCATTTTCCGACTGGCTGGAACTGACTGTGGATCTGGATGGGCTGAAACCCAGAGAGCTTCTGGAAATTCTGTCCGGATATAAAGAGAGGAAAAACTGGTATCGTCTGAAAAACAGGGAATACGTGCTGATTGACCATCAGAAGCTGGATATTCTGCCGGAACTGATGGAAGGACTTCAGTTATCGGCCGGAGAACTGTCAGGCGGTGTCAGACGGATCATGGGAAGCAGATCCATATATCTGAAACGGATATTTGAAGAGTATCAGGTAAATTACAGCCATAACGAATACTTTGAAAAACTGACAGATGCATTGGATCATATGAACCGGGAACCGGCAGCGATACCGGAATCCATGAAACCGGTTCTTCGGGATTATCAGGTAAAAGGATATGAATGGCTTTCCATGCTGGATCGGCTGGGTTTCGGAGGTATTCTTGCAGATGATATGGGCCTGGGAAAAACCATACAGATGATCGCTTTGTTTTGTTCTATATACGAAAAGGGAAATTCCTCTTCTGAGAACGAGAAAAAACCGTCTCTGATTATCTGTCCGGCATCCCTTCTGTATAACTGGCAGAATGAAATCCGCAGATTTGCTCCGGAACTGACATCTGTGGTTATTACAGGAAACGGAAAGGAACGAAAACAGCTGCTCAGGGAAAAACCGGAAGCAGAACTCTGGATTACTTCTTATGATATGCTGCGCAGAGACATCGATCTGTATGCGGATTGTGAATTTCGGATTCAGGTTCTGGACGAAGCACAATATATCAAAAATCAGGGGACGCAAACGGCCCGGGCTGTGAAAAAAATTCATTCATCCAGAAGATTTGCTCTGACAGGTACGCCGGTGGAAAACAGATTGGGTGAACTCTGGAGCATTTTTGATTATCTGATGCCGGGATTTCTGTTTTCTTACAGCCGTTTTCGAAATGTGTTTGAACTTCCCCTGGTGAAAGATCAGGATACACGGGTTGTGAACCGCCTTCACAATATGACATCCCCCTTTATCCTGCGGCGGCTGAAAAAAGATGTGCTGACAGAACTTCCGGATAAGTGTGATACCGTTCTGTATACAGAACTGACAGGGGAACAGAAACGGCTGTATGCAGCCAATGCATTGCAGCTGCGTACCAGTCTGGAACATCAGACAGAAGAGCTGTTTCAGCGAAACCGGGCCAATATCCTGTCGGCTCTTACCAGACTGCGGGAGATCTGCTGTGCACCTTCTCTTATTTATGAAGATTTTACAGCAGAAAATGCGAAAATGGAGGCCCTGATGGAACTGGTGGATTCCTGTCTGGACGGAGGACACAGAATTCTTGTTTTTTCACAATTTGCCAGAATGCTCCGGCTGATCGAAAAAAGACTGGAAAAATCCGGAATTTCCTGCTTCATATTGACCGGTCAGACAGGCAAGCAGGAGCGGCAGCAGATGGTGGAACGATTTGAAGAAGGGGAAGTGCCTGTCTTTCTGATTTCGCTGAAAGCAGGAGGAACCGGACTGAACCTGACGGGAGCCGATACGGTCATTCATTTTGATCCCTGGTGGAATGTGGCAGCACAGAATCAGGCCACTGACCGGGCACACAGGATCGGTCAGACCCGTGAAGTCAATGTTTACCGATTAATTGCCAGAGATACCATTGAAGAAAATATCCTGAAACTGCAGGATGCAAAACAAAGTCTGGTGGATCAGATTCTGGGAGGAAAACATGTCAGCCTGACGGATCTGACCAGAGAAGAACTGATGAAATTATTGTAACCTTTCCATACCAATCAGACGCATACAAGCAAGCTTGACGCGCTGTTTGTCCGGAAAGTATGCTCTGCTGAATAGTTACGAAAATTTATAACTTTAAAGCTACAAAGTGCTTGACTGTCAGAGTGCTGTTTACTATAATAGGAACAGCTTGGTAATGGTTCAGAGTCAGGATGTAAAATCTTTCTCTGAAATCCATTTGGAAAAGATTTCGAGAGTACATAAAGAGAGAAAAGGGGAAGCTGTCATGAGTTTTGATTTCATTGAAAAACTTCCGATTCCCATGGTTACGAAAGAGCGTTATCCCATGGGACCGGAGCAGATAAAGATTAAAGAGGAAAAGGATGAGGAAATCCGGAAGGTGTTTACCGGTGAGAGTGATAAGTTTGTTCTGATCATCGGTCCCTGTTCTGCGGATAATGAAGATGCAGTTCTGGATTACTGTACACGTCTTGCAAAAGTGCAGGATAAGGTAAAGGATAAGGTGATTCTGATTCCCAGAGTGTATACCAATGAACCCCGTACCACAGGTCTTGGATACAAGGGAATTCTCCATCAGCCGGATCCGGAAAAGAAACCGGATCTTTACAACGGTGTGCTGGCTGTTCGTCAGCTGCATATGGATGTCATCCGTCAGACCGGTTTCACCACCGCCGATGAAATCCTGTATCCGGAAAATTACCGCTACATGCAGGATATTTTATCCTATGCGGCAATCGGTGCCCGTTCCGTGGAAAATCAGCAGCATCGTCTGGTTGCCAGTGGTATGACAATTCCTGCCGGCATGAAAAATCCCACAGGCGGGGATTTGTCGGTTATGATGAATTCCGTTATTGCTGGACAGTCCGCACATGAATTTATTTTCCGTGGATGGGCAGTGCAGACCACAGGCAATGATCTGACTCATACAATTCTTCGAGGCTATCAGGATAACCATGGAACCAATCATTCCAATTATCATTATGAAGATCTTCGTCATGTGTGCGAATTATATGGCGAAAAAGATCTGAAGAATCCGGCATGTATTATTGATACCAATCATGCCAATTCCGGTAAGAAGTTCAAAGAACAGATCCGTATTGCCAGAGAAGTGCTGAACAGTCGTAAATATTCTGATGATGTGAAGAAACTGGTAAAGGGCTTTATGATTGAAAGCTATATTGAAGAAGGATGCCAGAAGATCGGAGAAGGCGTTTATGGACGTTCCATCACAGATCCCTGTCTGGGATGGGAGGACAGTGAGAACCTGATTTACGAAATCGCTGAAAACTGCTGACAGAAAATCGGGCAGCTTCGGTATCTGATATAAGCAGTTTGCAGATACGGATCTGAGTGATGACAGAAAGAGGATATATAAGTGAAAGAGGGTACTGCGAAAACGGTATCCTTTTTTACTGCTTTGTGAAGAATGCGCCGATTTGAAAGAAAAAATGACGATGGGTAGGACAATGAAAAATAAATCCAAACTTGAAAAAATAAAAAATCAGAAAAAAAAGACGGTGAATGTACCTGCAGAATGGCTGTACCTGTCTCCGGCTGAAGTTTCGGTCCGGGATTTGTCAGATTCCTTTGAAAATCCGGAGCAGATTGAAATCTGGGAAGATGCAAAGGTTGCAGAAGTAATTCTGGGTGAAAAGGCTTCCATGGATATGGAATGGTACGAATGTGATCTGGGTGATGAAGAAAGCAATGCATTTCTGGAAAAAAATCAGATTCGTACCATGTATGTGGTAACCATTCCGCCCCGGGAATTTGATGCAGCCAGAATCTGCATGCAGAAAATCACAGCCAGAAACGGAGGTTTTTTCTGCGGCGATACAGATGACTTCTCTCCGATGGTGAAATAATCCAAAAACGCAAAAACATGGAAAAATAAGAGAAAAACTCTGAAAACAGATGGATATATGGAAAATCAGAGGAAAACAGAACATTGCAAATAGCGAAGGGTTTTAATAATATATATATCAATCAATTAGCACTCGAATGTAATGAGTGCTAACAGAATAGAAAAACATTTTTGTTCGTTGTAAGGAGGATATAACGATGAAATTAGTACCTTTAGGTGATAAGGTTGTTTTAAAGCAGAAAGAAGCAGAAGTTACCACAGCATCCGGCATTATTCTTGCCGGAAGTGCAGCAAAGGAAAAACCGCAGGAAGCAGAAGTAATCGCAGTTGGTCCCGGAACCAGTGAAGTAACCATGCAGGTCAAGGTTGGCGATGTGGTTATTTTCAGCAAATACGCAGGAACCGATGTAAAGCTTGGCGATGAAGAATTTATCGTTGTAAAGCAGAATGACATTGTTGCAATTGTAGAAGAATAATTATCTTAATATAGAGAATGCAGGAGGCATAATATTATGGCAAAGGAAATTAAGTATGGTGCAGAAGCCAGAGCAGCACTTGAATCTGGTGTTAACCAGCTGGCAGATACAGTAAGAGTAACAATCGGTCCCAAAGGCAGAAACGTAGTTCTGGATAAGTCATTTGGTACTCCCCTGATTACAAACGATGGTGTTACCATTGCAAAGGAAATCGAACTTCCCGATCCCTTTGAAAACATGGGCGCTCAGCTGGTAAAAGAAGTTGCTACAAAGACAAATGATGTGGCAGGTGACGGTACCACAACCGCTACTGTTCTGGCTCAGGCTATGATCAATGCAGGTATGAGAAACCTGGCAGCCGGTGCGAATCCGATCATTTTAAGAAAAGGTATGAAAAAAGCAACTGAATGTGCAGTGGAAGCCATCAAGGAAATGTCACATCCCGTTGCCAACAAGGATCATATTGCAAAAGTTGCAGCTATTTCCGCAGGTGATGAAAACGTTGGTATCATGGTAGCAGATGCCATGGAAAAAGCGACACAGGACGGCGTAATCACAATTGAAGAATCCAAATCCATGCAGACAGAACTGGAAGTTGTTGAAGGTATGCAGTTTGACAGAGGATACATTTCCGCATATATGTGTACCAATATGGAAAAAATGCAGGCAGAACTGGATGATCCTTTCATTCTGATTACCGATAAGAAGATTTCTTCCATTCAGGAGATCCTTCCTCTGCTGGAACAGCTGGTTCAGTCCGGAAGAAAGCTGCTGATCATTGCTGAAGATGTGGAAGGCGAAGCTCTGACCACTCTGGTTATGAATAAACTGCGCGGTACCTTCACAGTTGTATGTGTTAAGGCTCCCGGCTACGGCGACAGAAGAAAAGAAATGTTAAAGGATATCGCAATTCTTACAGGCGGTCAGCTGATCAGTGAAGAAGTCGGCCGTGAATTAAAGGATACAACCATCCAGGATCTGGGACGCTGCAAGTCTGTTAAGGTTACAAAGGAAACCACTCTGATCGTTGATGGTGCAGGCAGCACAGAAGCAATCAAGGACCGTCTGGGTCAGATCAAGGCACAGTATGAAGTTACCACTTCTACATTTGACAGAGAAAAACTTCAGGAAAGAATGGCAAAACTGGCAGGCGGTGTAGCTGTAATCCGTGTTGGTGCTGCTACAGAACCTGAAATGAAGGAAGCAAAACTCCGTATGGAAGATGCTCTGGCTGCAACAAAGGCTGCAGTGGAAGAAGGTATCATCTGCGGCGGTGGTTCTGCATATATCCATGCATCCAAGAAGGTTGCAGAACTGGCAAAGACTCTCCACGGCGATGAAAAGACCGGTGCTGAAATCGTATTAAAGGCTCTGGAAGCTCCTCTGTTCCATATCGCTGCAAATGCAGGTCTGGAAGGCGCTGTTATCATCAACAAGGTTCGTGAAAGCGAAGTAGGCATGGGCTTTGACGCTCTGAATGAAGAATACTGCGACATGGTAGAAAAGGGAATCATCGATCCCGCAAAGGTTAGCAGAAGTGCTCTGCAGAATGCAACATCTGTAGCTTCCACTCTGTTAACAACAGAATCAGTAGTTGCAGCTATTAAGGAACCGGAAGCAGCACCTGGTGCAGCCATGGCTCCCGGAATGATGTAAAATTTCATACCTCTGTCAGTCAGGGGCTGTATAAAACGACAATGGGACTGTCTCACGAATTTATTTTCGGGTGCAGTCCTTTTTTCGTGCTTGAACGGACCAAATTGAAAACAGCGGGAAAAATGTATGCGGTATACGGACAAATGTCCATGTAATGAAAAAACCAGGATAGTTCGTGAAAATGTGCATGATTTCGTCATTTTATACATGATTTTTTATTTGACATTGCAGAAATTTTTTGATAGACTGTATGACAATTTAAGACTGGAACGTAATTTGTACGACATTCAGAAATCGTCAAAATGAGGAGACGGCTGGTTTTAAGTTGGATACGATATCACGTATCAGAGCATTCAAGTAGATTACAGACAAGTGTAGGAAACAGCATTTTAAAAACCGGCATAAGCCATTGAAAAGATGCTGTTTTTACAATTGTGAGATTTGTGAAAGTGAGGTTTATACTGTGGGAACAATTATCGGCGAGGGCATTACATTTGATGACGTATTATTAGTACCTTCTTATTCTGAAGTGATTCCAAATCAGGTGTCTCTTGAAACACATCTGACCAAAAAGATTAAATTAAACATCCCCATGATGAGTGCAAGTATGGATACCGTTACAGAGCATCGTATGGCAATTGCCATGGCACGTCAGGGTGGTATCGGTATTATTCATAAGAACATGTCAATCGAAGCACAGGCAGAAGAAGTGGATAAGGTTAAGCGTTCTGAAAATGGTGTCATTACAGATCCTTTCTATCTTTCCCCTGAACATACCCTGGCAGATGCCAATGCACTGATGGCTAAGTATCGTATTTCCGGTGTACCGATTACAGAAGGAACAAAGCTGGTTGGTATCATCACAAACCGTGATCTGAAATTTGAAACCGATTTTTCAAAGAAAATCAAAGAATCCATGACTTCCGAAGGCCTTGTAACTGCAAAGGAAGGCATCACCATCGAGGAAGCAAAGCAGATTCTCGGTAAAGCAAGAAAAGAAAAACTGCCCATCGTAGATGATGATTTCAATCTGAAAGGTCTCATTACCATTAAGGATATTGAAAAGCAGATCAAGTATCCTTTGTCCGCCAAGGATGAAAGAGGCCGTCTGCTCTGCGGTGCAGCTGTAGGTATCACAAATAACGTACTGGAACGTGTAAAAGCTCTTGTTAATGCAAAAGTAGACGTAATCGTTGTGGATTCCGCCCATGGTCATTCAAAGAATATTATTGAAACCGTAAAAAAAATCAAGGATGCGTATCCGGATCTTCAGGTTATTGCCGGAAACGTGGCAACAGGCGCTGCTACAAAGGCTCTGATCGAAGCCGGTGCTGACGCGGTTAAGGTTGGTATCGGACCCGGTTCCATCTGTACAACTCGTGTTGTTGCAGGTATCGGTGTTCCTCAGGTTACAGCAATTATGGAATGCTATGCTGTTTCCAAAGAATATGGCGTACCGATTATTGCTGACGGTGGAATCAAGTATTCCGGCGATATCACAAAGGCAATCGCAGCAGGTGCCAACGTAACCATGATGGGTTCCATGTTTGCAGGATGTGACGAAGCTCCTGGTGATTTCGAACTGTTCCAGGGCAGAAAGTACAAAGTATATCGTGGTATGGGCTCCATTGCAGCCATGGAAAACGGCTCCAAGGATCGTTACTTCCAGGAAGATGCGAAGAAACTGGTACCCGAAGGTGTGGAAGGCCGTGTGGCTTACAAGGGCTCTGTTGAAGACACTGTATTCCAGCTGTTAGGCGGTTTACGTTCCGGTATGGGCTACTGTGGTGCACCCGACATCGAAACACTGAAAGAAACCGGCAAATTCATTAAGATTTCCGCAGCATCCTTAAAGGAAAGTCATCCCCACGACATCCACATCACAAAGGAAGCACCCAACTACAGTATTGAACAGTAATCGGATATTGAATAATATGAGAACTGTCGCACGGATTCATTCCGTGCACGGTTCCTTTTTCACATTTCAGGCCAGTCAGCATATCCATCATGGGGCAGAGAATCGAATGCATCCTTTTGGTGGTAATATCAGCTTTTCTTAAGAAAATCACAAAGAAACATTTAAAAACTTATGGGCACAACCATGGTATACTATGAGTCAAGGGACAAATGGGTATAAAAATACATGCTTGCATGTATTTTATGTCTATGGGATGTGTTGCTCGTTTGTCGGGTAACTCATAATGTCAGGTACATACAGGAGTCAAGTCTCTGAAAAAGTGAGGTGTCTGTAAAATGGAAGAGATAGACAAAAGAGAAAAAAGAAGCGGCAGAAAACAGAAATCGGATAAAGGTTGTCTTACCAGACTATGTATGCTTCTGGCGTTTCTTGTTATAACAGGATGGATTGTTTCTGCTTTTTTTTCATCTGATGAGTCTGATGAAGGAAAAGCACGTGCGAATGTGCAGGATTACAGCGCAGAAGATGTTCCGGATTGGATCACGCAGAAATTTCTGTCGGTGAATGAATATTCCAGGCCGGGAACTCCGTTGAAGGAAATCAATGGAATCGTTGTTCACTATGTGGCCAATCCGGGAAGTACCGGATGGAATAACTGGCATTATTTTGAGAACCTTTCCGTTACCCATGAAAGAAAAGCCGGTGCACATTTTATCATCGGACTGGATGGAACGATCATCCAGTGTGTTCCCTTAAATGAACTGACCTATTGCAGCAACAGCCGCAATGTGGATACCATTTCCATTGAATGCTGTCATAAACGGGAAGATGGAAAGTTTGAGGAGGCTACCTATGATTCCCTTGTGAAATTGTGCAGATGGCTGATGGACCGGTATGGTCTGGAGACAGAGGATGTGATTCGCCATTATGATGTCACCGGTAAACTGTGCCCGCTTTATTTTGTGGAACATGAAGATGCATGGGAGGCGTTTCGAAAAGAACTGGAGTAGTTTCTTACATATTTTATTCTGATTTTCTCATACTAACAGAAATTTGGATTCAGGAGGTTGGTATGGCAAAAGAAATCAGCAATCACATTGAGGAGAATATCTCCTATTTTCATAAAACCCTTTCGGTGGATCGAAACTTTGATATAATTTACAGAGTGCTGTATATCGGGGATCGGAAATCCTGTCTGTATATGGTGGATGGATTCACAGAAGGGGAAGTGATTCAGAAACTGCTGCAGTCATTGATGGGGAATCAGCCGGAGGATATTCCGGAAAATGCCCATGAATTGTCCAAAAAACTGCTGCCCTATGGGGAAATCGGACTGGCGAAGGATGCGGATACAGCCATTCGCATGCTTTTGATGGGCTTTACTCTTCTTTTTGTGGACGGATACGATCAGGCAATTACCATTGACTGCAGAAGTTATCCGGTCCGTAGTGTGGAAGAACCGGATAAAGATCGGGTTCTCCGCGGTTCCCGGGATGGATTTGTGGAAACGCTTGTATTCAATACAGCATTGATTCGGAGACGTATCCGGGATCCCCATCTGATTCATGAAATCATGCAGGTGGGTGACAGTTCTGCCACGGACATTGCCATCTGCTATATGCAGGGGAGGGCGGACGAAACACTGCTTGAGACCATCAAAAACCGGTTGAAAAATCTCAGGGTGGATTCTCTGACCATGAATCAGGAAAGTCTGGCGGAATGTATTTATCCCCACAAATGGTATAATCCGTTTCCAAAGTTTAAATATACGGAGCGCCCGGACACCACAGCCGCCTGTCTTCTGGAAGGCAGCATTGTACTTATGGTGGATAATTCACCGGCAGCCATGATTCTTCCCTCCAGTATTTTTGACATCATTGAAGAAGCCAATGACTATTATTTCCCACCTATTACGGGAACCTATCTGCGCTTCAGCCGTTTTCTGGCATTTTTGATGGCCATCTTTCTGACACCGGCTTTTTTACTGGTTGTATCCATGCCGGATATCCTGCCGCAGTGGCTGCGTTTTATACTTCCGAAAGAGTATGTGAATGTGCCGTTTCTGTGGCAGTTTTTAATTCTGGAATTTGCAACCGATGGTCTGAAGCTGGCAGCGGTGAATACACCCAATATGCTGACGACTCCGTTGTCCGTCATTGCCGGTGTCATTATCGGCGATTTTTCCGTCAGTTCCGGTTGGTTTAACGCAGAAACCATGTTGTATATGAGCTTTGTGATCCTTGCCAATTACACCCAGACCAGCATGGAACTGAGTTATGCCCTGAAATTCATGCGGATCATCATGCTGCTGCTCACAGCAGCATTTCAGGGATGGGGGTTTGCCATTGGCGTGGTATTTGTCTTCTCAGCAATTTTGTTCAACCGGACCATAGCCGGTCAGAATTATCTGTATCCTCTGCATCCGTTTAACGGAAAGGAATTTCTCAGACGGTTTTTCCGTATGCGGATTCCCCACACATGGGAAAACCATGAAAAATGATGGGCAGAATTTTCCGGAAAACCATCAAAATTCAGAGGATGGATGTTGCTGCAAACCGGGAAATACAGTAGACAAATTCGCGGAATTCCTGTAAGATGTACAGGCAGAATGACACAAAAGAAAGCGGGGAAGTACCATGACACCGGAAATGGAGTCGAAGATGACAAAGCCGCAGCAGGAAGCGGTGATGCACAAAAATGGACCGATGATGGTTCTGGCGGGACCGGGATCCGGAAAAACCTTTGTACTGACCTGTCGGATTCAGGAACTGGTCAGTACGTATGGTGTGCCTTCCGGTGAGATTCTGGTGGTGACCTTTACCAGAGCGGCTGCAGAACAGATGAAAGAACGATACCTGAAGCTGTCCGGACAGAATCGCACAGCGGTTACCTTCGGTACCTTTCATTCCGTCTTTTTCCGGATTATTCAGATGGCATATCAGTACCGGGGCAGCCAGATCATCCGGGAAGAGCAGAAATATTCTCTTCTGAAGGAAATCATTCATGAACAGAAGGTTTCCATTGAAGATGAGAAGGAATTCATCACCGGCATCATCAGCGAAATCAGTGCAGTCAAAGGGGAAATGATGGATCTGAATCATTATTATTCCACCTCCTGTCCATCTGAAGTGTTCCGCCGTATTTTTATGGCGTATCAGGGCTGGATGGATCAGAACCGGATGATTGACTTTGACGATATGCAGGCCATCTGTTATGAATTGTTCCGGGGCCGACCGGACATCCTTTCTGCGTGGCAGAAAAAATATCAGTACATTCTGGTGGATGAGTTTCAGGATATCAGCCGGATTCAGTATGAACTGGTGAAAATGCTGGCAGCGCCCCAGAACAACCTGTTTATTGTGGGGGATGATGATCAGTCAATATATCGTTTCCGCGGGGCAAGACCGGAAATTATGCTGGGTTTCGAGACAGATTATCCCACTTGCAGAAAAGTCTTACTGGATGTCAATTTCCGATGCGACAGAAATATCGTGGCAGCCGCCGGAAAAGTGATTCGGATGAATCAGACCCGATTTGAAAAGAAAATCCGGGCGGACCGACCGGCCGTTTATCCGGTGCTGGTACGTAAGTTTGCAGACAGCAATAACCAGTATCTTCATATCATACGGGAAATTCAGACGCGAATCCGGCAGGGAATTCCAGAGGAAGAGATTGCGGTGCTTTTCCGTACTGTTCGATGTGCCGGCGGTCTGGTCCAGAAGCTGATGGATTTCAATATCCCATTTCAGATGAAGGATATGATTCCGGATATTTACAGTCATTTTATCAGCCGGGATGTACTTGCCTATCTGCGGATTGCAAAGGGAAGCCGGTCAAGAAGTGACTTTCTGGAAATCATCAACCGGCCCAATCGGTATGTGGCCCGGGCACTTCTGGATACTCCGGAGATCTCATTTGATGAGCTTGCTTCTAAATTGAAGGATAAAGACTGGATGGTGGATCGGATCTTCAAACTGGAAACACAGATTAAAATGATGTCCGGTATGTCGCCTTACGCAGCGATTTCCTATCTGCGCAATGCTGTAGGATATGAGGAATACCTGAAAGAGTATGCAGCCTTTCGGAGAATGAAACCGTCAGAACTTCTGGATGTGCTGGATGAAATCCATGAGTCATCCAAAGAATTCAATACCATAGAAGAGTGGTTTGCTCATATTGAAGCATATCAGAAGGAACTGCGGGAACAGGCTGCCGATCGGAATCGGAAAGGAAAGGGCGTGGTTCTTTCCACCATGCATGGTTCTAAGGGTCTGGAATACGATACGGTCTATATCATTGATGCCAACGAAGGAATCACACCCCATGAAAAAGCGGTTCTGCCGGAGGATATTGAAGAAGAGAGAAGACTGTTTTATGTGGCCATGACCAGAGCTAAAAATCAGCTTCTGATCTGCTGCACCAAAGAAAAGTTCAGCAAAGCACAGGAACCCTCCTGTTTTATCCGGGAATTTCTGGCAGGTAAACCTCAAAATAAGAAATAAAAAAGAACGTCTGATCATCACACAGTTGATTGTTACAGACGTTCTTTTCGTTTCATTTAAAACAGAATCCGTTTCCCTATTCGGTCATTTCTTCAGGTGCATTATCAAAAAAATCCACTTCATCCAGATGTTCATCAAATGCATCAATGGCAGCATCGAATTCATCATCATCTTCGATGTTGATCAGCATGGGAGCACCTTTCTCATCGGTACCGTATCCGTAGATAAATACACGACCTTCGGGATCAGAGATATCTTCCATGGGCTGAATGGCAATATACTCTTTATCATTTGCATGATAAATCAGCAGAACTGCGCATTCCATGGTGCTTCCGTCATCCAGTTCGATGGATACGGTTAAGTCAAAATCAGGTTCATTATTTTTCTTTTTCGCCATTTTAATTCTCCTTTATGGTTTGATTTATACGTTGAAAAGGAATTCGATGATATCGCCGTCTTTTACAACGTATTCTTTTCCTTCAGAGCGGTACAGACCACGTGCCTTTACTTCAGACATCTTGCCGCCGCATTCCATCAGTTCATCAAAGTTGCATACCTGTGCACGGATGAAACCACGTTCAAAATCAGAATGAATCTTGCCGGCTGCCTGAGGTGCCTTGGTTCCCTTTTTGATGGTCCATGCACGGCATTCCTTCTTGCCGTCGGTCAGGAAAGAAATCAGACCCAGTAAGGAATAGCTTGCCTTGATCAGTTTGTTCAGACCGGATTCGGTAATACCCAGATCTTCCATGAATTCAATGCGTTCCTCATCATCCAGTTCGGAAAGTTCTTCTTCGGTTTTGGCGCAGATCGGGATCACTTCTGCATTCTCCACGTCAGCACGTGCCTTTACCAGTTTATAATAATCGTTGGCTTCGGGATCTGCAACGCCATCATCATCCATATTGCAGGCGTAGATGATGGGCTTTCTGGATAACAGCCCCATTTCCTTTAATACCAGCTTCTGGTCATCATCGGTTTCATCGAAGTCAAAGGTTCTTGCACTTTTGCCTTCTTCCAGATGAGATGCAAGGGGCTCCAGCCATGCCAGTTCCGCCTTGGCTTCCTTATTGCCGCCTTTGGCTGTTTTCATCATCTTTGCAATCCGGTTCTGCACCATTTCCAGATCAGACAGAATCAGTTCCAGATCAATACATTCAATGTCGCCGTCCGGATCAACAGGAACCGCTTTTGTTGCATCTTCCACCACATGGGTGATATTATCATCATCAAAGCAGCGAACCACATGAACAATGGCATCGCATTCACGGATGTGGCCCAGGAATTTGTTGCCGAGACCTGCGCCCTGGGAAGCACCTTTCACCAGACCTGCAATATCGGTGAATTCAACCACTGCAGGTGTTTTCTTATCGGGATCCCAGATTTCGCACAGCTTGTCCAGACGTTCATCGGGAACTGCTACGATACCGGTGTTGGGTTCGATAGTACAGAAGGGATAGTTGGCAGCCTGCGCATTGGCAGTGCCTGTAATCGCATTAAAAAGGGTACTCTTTCCTACATTGGGAAGTCCTACAATACCTAATTTCATA
>JBJELP010000196.1:0-2193 GCA_051879215.1 Lachnospiraceae bacterium | reverse complement strand
ATCCCATCTTTGACACTTAATAGAACCAAAAACAGCCATAACCCCAGTGTTTATCAGGGATGTGGCTGTTTTCTTTTTTGCATCGATATGTACTATTTTTGAGCTTGTGCTATTTTTTCTGTTTTGTTTTTTTGATGATTGTCCGCATATCTGCCTTTGATATGAACTCATAGTCTGTCCTAAAATCAAAGGCGCTGTGTAAGGCATCTGTCAGTTTCGTGCGTTTGTAGGAAGGAATGTAGCCACTGTCTTTGGACAGCAGGGTTACATTCATTTCCCGGAGGGTTCTCAAAATTTCGCTGCAGGTGAATCCTTCTCCCAGTTTCTTTTCCAGCAGGCGGTAAACCAGAAGACTGATGTAACAGGTTATAAAGTGGGCTTTTATGCTGTCTTCCCGTCTTACAAAAACAGGTCTTGCTTCGAATTCTGTTTTCATGATCCGGAAGTTTTCTTCAATCTCCCAGCGGCGTTTGTTGATGTTGATGATCTCCCGGACATCACCGTCCAGGTTTGTTACAACAGCATAGAAACCATCATACATGGCTTCTTCACGGATGCGTTCCTCATCCAGCTGGTAAACCTGCTTCTGTGCGATCTCACCATCGTCGGTAACTGCTGTTTTCTGAATGAAGCGGGAGGGATCGTTTGGATTTTTCCCTTTTCTGGCTTTATCCGGAGACTGCATGATCTTTATGGCACGCTCGATCTGTCCTGTCCGGATCTTTTGCTGGTATGCCTTGTATTTCGGTGAGTATGTGATGATAACGGTTTCATCCATGTCTCCCGTGACAAGAGGGTATTCTTTGTAATAAACGGTGTTGTACACTTCAGGATCGGTCTCGTCCAGGGTGGAAATGTCTATGAATTTATCCGACCCCGGAACTCTGAACTGTGTTGGCAGGAGTGCCAGCTCACGTTCTTCTTTTTTCATCTTTTTCAAAGAGTACGTGATTACATAAGACCGGTTTCCAAAGCTGTTAAAAAAGCGGTTGCCTTTACTGCCGAGACCGGCATCAGAGCAGAAGATAAATTCACTGCAGTTAAAATCCCGTATTACTTTGGTTTCCAGAGGTTTGAGGGTGAGCTGTTCATTCTGGTTTCCGGGATACAGGTCAAAGGAAAGGGGGATCCCATCGGCATCCATGAAAAGTCCCATAGTCACGATGGGATTGGGCCTGTGTTCCTTGCTTTTACCATACTTTTTCATGCCGTCTTCCGATTCGATCTCGAAATAGTAGTTGGTACAGTCATAGTAAAGGATCTTTGAGTTACGCGGATGAACAAAGTTGGAATTCTGGTAAAGTTCTTCCTGAATGTAATCCGATTCCTCCGCGAGAACAGAAAGGGAACGGTAAAGATTCTTCAGGGAATACTTAGGCGGCTCCAACAGGGACTGACAGTAGGAAAAACTGCTGAGTTTGCTGGAAGGGGAAAGTATCCTTGCATAGATCAGATCCGTAAGGATAGCGTGGAAATCGTAGGTAAACTTATGGTGATTGCGGATATTTCTGCAAATGTTGTCCAGCCTTAATTCGGTGCAGAGCTGCTGCAGGAACAGATAGCCGACGTTAAAAAGGCGTTCTTCGTCTAAAGGAATACGTGCGAGAGGGGAAAAGGAGACAGTAACTTTTTCTTTTCGCTGGTTATAGAGTATGGTTTCTTTTTCTGCTTCCTCTCTTGCCCAGTCCATCATTTTGGTTTCATCACCAGAGAACTGTGTTAAAAGATCATTGTACTTGCCAAGCTTCTTATAGATGCGGGAAGAAGTTTTTCCGTTTTCTTTACGATAAGACTGTTTGATATAGACATCCTGATTGCCTTTGTTTCCAGTAATGGATACATACATAATATTTTTCTCCTGAAATAAAATCCGTTTTCTTTATTATACCACAAAGCGTACAAAATAGCACGCATAAAATCATAAAATTTGACAAAAAAATAAGCCGTAAATGGCTTAAACAAAGGATTTGTATTAAAATGGAGAAAAAGGAAGTGTCAAAGACCCGAAAAGTTTTGGAGAAATGTGGAAACCCGGAATTGGGAAAAATGATTGTCTTTATATGTTGGAAATGGTATACTAAAATGTAATAATTTTGAAATATTTAGCAGTATCAGGTACGGAGGATTTGGTTAATGAGTAAGTTCTTTTCAAAGGTGAAAGGAAAAAATAAAAAGAGAGGGGCCGGGAAGCCA
>JBJELP010000195.1:0-9367 GCA_051879215.1 Lachnospiraceae bacterium | reverse complement strand
AAATGCCGGCTGTCCTGATCGAAGCCGGCTTTATTGACAATGAAAATGATAATCGTTTTTTTGATGAAAATTTCAGCGAACTGGCGGAAGCCATTGCCCGCGGTGTCATGGAAAGTATCGGGCAGGATATGGATGACATGAACAATACTCCTGATTCCATGGACCGAGACAGCATGAATTATTCCAACAGAATGGATTATTCCGATAGCATGGATCGTTCCGACAGCATGGATCGTTCCAACAGTATGGATCGCTCCAACAGCATGGATCGTTCCGACAACATGCGGTCTTCCCGGAATATCAATGCCGCAGCCGGCATGTATCCTTACGAATCCATTTCATATGAAGCCACCGCTTCCAATGGCAGGTGCCAATGTCCGAAATTATACCGGGTGCAGGTGGGGGCCTTTACCAATCCCATGTTTGCCACCCAGCTGCTGAATCAGCTGCTGCTGGAGGGATATCCGGCATTTGTCGTATACTCAGACGGCTTGTATCGGGTGCAGGTGGGGGCCTTCAATCAGCTGGATAATGCAGTCCGCATGGAACAGCGTCTGCGCAAACAGGGATATCAGACATACATCACCACCTGATACCCCATCGGCCTCTTGTCCGGAACTATTTTTCCCAGCGTCCGGATGCACCGCAGGGGAGAACCAGACCGGTTTCCGATACGGGAAGACCAATTTCATCTGCCTCTATGTGGCCGCCGAACTGTTTCTGAACAGTCATGCCCAGCATATAGGTGAGCACAGCAGGGGCAAGACCGGTTGTATAGGAATTAATCAGGAAGAACAGCGGATCATCGGACAGAAGCTTTGCACACTCCTGAACCAGAGGATAGATTGCATCCTCGATTTTCCAGATTTCCCCTTTGGGGCCGCGTCCGTAGGAAGGGGGATCCATAATGATGCCATCATAATGGTTTCCACGACGGATTTCTCTTTCTACAAATTTCATGCAGTCATCCACCAGCCAGCGGATCGGTGCTTCCTCAAGCCCTGAACTTCTGGCATTTTCTTTTGCCCATCCTACCATACCTTTGGAAGCATCCACATGGGTCACAGAGGCACCTGCTTCCGCCGCTGCCAGGGTTGCACCGCCCGTATAGGCAAACAGGTTCAGAACCTTTACAGGACGACCGGCCTTTCTGATCTTATCAGAAAACCAGTCCCAGTTCACAGCCTGTTCCGGAAACAGACCCGTATGTTTAAAGCTAAAGGGCTTCAGCTGGAAAGTCAGGTTCCGGTAATGAATGCTCCACTGCTGAGGCAAATCAAAAAACTCCCATTCCCCGCCGCCTTTTTTGCTCCGGTGATAGTGGCCGTTGGGCTTTCTCCATCCTCTGTTCTTTTTGTCACTGGTCCAGATCACCTGGGGATCCGGACGAACCAGCAGGTAATCGCCCCAGCGTTCCAGCTTTTCGCCGGACGCGGTATCTATCACTTCGTAATCTTTCCAGTTATCTGCAATCCACATATTTTTCCCCTCTTTATCTTTATCTCTATCTCTTCATCTTTATCGCTTCATCTATATTGCTTTAAATATATCGCTTCAACTATATCGCTTTATCTATATCGCTTCATAAAATACACCCGGAATCTGTTCCGCACCTGTCTTTCCGGGCATTCACTGATTCTATTTGTCGTATCCTTTCCAATACAACCGGTTCCATTGTTTTATTTCATACTTCAACAAAGGACATCATACATATAGCTATTGTCCTTTGCAGTAAAGGTAGTATATACTCTGTCCTTTCTTTCGTCAAGCACGAATAGCCCGATGCTCATGCCTATGTACGAATAACCTGATACTGATGCCTATGTCTCTGCTGCCCGGAGTTCTACTGCAATCCCCTGATACCGGTTTCCAGAATCTCCATCCCATTGTCCGGCTTTTTCTTCACTGCAGCCCGTTTTCTTTGAGACGAACTTATACTTTTGCTTTTTCTTTGAGACGATCTTTTATTTTTGTTACTTGCAAAAATAATAAAAAAATACTACTATTGAGTTTGTGGTTTCCTTCCCCAAAATACAGGAACACCACACCAGCAAATATCTAAACAGGAGTTGATTACCATGTACGATTGTGGCCTGATTCTGGAAGGCGGCGGGATGCGGGGTATTTTCACCGCCGGTGTTCTGGATTTTTTTCTTGATAAAGACCTGATGTTTTCCGATGTTTACGGTGTTTCAGCCGGAAGCTGTCACGCATGCAGCTACCTTTCCCGTCAAAGACACCGTTCTTTTTCTGTCAGCGTTGACTACCTGGATGATAAAAGATACTGCAGTTTAGACAGTCTGCGGAAAACCGGCGACCTGTTCGGCGCCGATATGCTCTATCGACTGATTCCCGATGAACTGTATCCCTTTGATTATAACACCTATGATCAGTATCAGGGAAATTTCTATGCCGTCCTGACTGATATCGAAACCGGACGGGCGGTATACCAGCCCGTCAAAGACCTGCACCGGGATATCATCTATGTCCGCGCATCCAGCTCACTTCCTCTGGTATCCAGAATTGTGGAAATTGACGGACACAAATATCTGGACGGCGGTCTTGCAGATTCCATCCCCGTCATCCATTCCGTCCGGTCCGGTCAGAAGAAAAATGTGGTCATCCTGACACAGCCTGCGGAATACCGGAAAACACCCAACAAAATGCTGGGACTGATCCGGAGGAAATACCCGGATTATCCTGCTCTGGTTCATGCTGCTGCTGTCAGACATCACAAATACAACAAAACCCTTGACTATATTCTCAGCGAAGAAAAAGCCGGCAGACTGTTTGTTATCCGACCGGAAGGACCGGTGAACATCGGCCGTGTGGAAAAAAATCGTGAAAAACTGCAGGAACTGTATATGAGAGGGTATAACACCGCCAACCGGCATTACGAGGAACTGAAAACTTTTCTTAATAAATAACCTGGACAGATTTTTTTCCAGATAATCTATCCATATTCTTTATTCAGATAATCTGCACAGAGGATCCTTATACCAGAGGATCCTTTTTTTCACCCGTTCGATCCTGCAAAGCACACTCGGCTGTATTCACCAGATATCGCATGGCTTCCACCGGATAGCTTCCGGCGGCGGTTTCTCCCGTCAGCATGACACTGGCAGCGCCGTCCATCACGGCATTGTAAATATCACTGACCTCTGCTCTGGTGGGTACAGCTCTGGTGTGCATGCTGTCAAGCATCTGGGTCACCACCATAAAAGGCGTTCCGGCCTGTCTGCAGATGGCAGCCAGTCTTTTCTGGCATCCGGGAAGCTCCCAAAGGGGCATGGCATTCCCCAGATCCCCACGGGCAATCACCACGTGGTCCACATCCTTTACAAAATCCGGCAGTGCCTCTACACCTGCCAGATTTTCAATCTTGGCAAAAATCCGGATATGCTCTGCTCCACAGGATGCCAATGCTTCTTTCAGTGCCAGAATATCTTCTCTCCCTCTGACAAAAGGAAGCATCACCCCGGTAACCCCTGCTGCTTTTGCATTACGCAGATTTTCCAGATCCTCCGCCGTCAGTGTGGGCGTCGGAATTTCCCGGCCGGGCAGTGCAATGCTTTTTCTGTTCTTCAGCACACCGCCGCGGATGACAACGGCTGCAATATCTGTCATATCTGCCTGATCTGTCTCAACCACTGCAATATTTGTCTCAACCACTGCTATATCTGTCTCAACTGCAGCTTTCCCATCTGTACCGACAGGATTTCCCGTATTGAAACCATCCAAAACCTTCAGCAATATTTTCCCATCATCCAGCAGAAGTTCCTGCCCGGGCACCAGATAATCCATCAGAATCTCCGGACAGCCAATCATGACACAGTCTGTTATGCTCCCTGCTGATGCATCAGCCATAACCATCTTTTTTGCAGACTGCCTTTTCACCTCTTCGGACAAGACTCTATCTGAAACAAAGACCTCTTCACTGACCAGCTTTACATATGCTCCCGTTTCCAGAACCAGTTCCTCCTGATTCTCCACCTGCATGCTGCAATCCATGGATATTGTCACGTCCTCAGACCCCGGCACCCGCAGATTTCTTCCATAACCAAGCCCCTGAACCCGCAGTTCCGGTCCCTGCAGATCAATCAGCAGGCCACGGATTACCGCTTCCCTGATCATCTGAATCCAATCCCCGTGCATGCTCAGCGATCCATGGGATAAATTCATACGGAGACCGGTCATCCCGGCCTCCGCCATTTTCTTTAAAATGTCCGGATCCGCACACGCAGGTCCGATGGTACCATAGTAATCCATCACATTTCCCTCTGACACTTCGTTTTTATGCTTCACGCTCTCGAAATCCTGAAAACACTACGCCATCTTCCGTGCTTCCCGCAGATAAGGATCTCTGAGAAGGCAGAACAGAAGCTGTGCCGCCATACAGCACCAGATCACCGGTTCACAGAATGCAACCGCCAGATACTGGAATCGGGGAATAAACACGATAACAAAGACGATCTTTCCCACAAACTCGATCACACTGGAAATCAGCGGCAGCACCTTCTGTCCGATTCCCTGCAGAGAAGAACGGGACTGGAGAAGCACACCCAGAACCGCGTAGAAAGGACCTACCACCTGCAGATACAGGGTTCCATTATCCAAAACAACGGCTTCCGAAGAACCGGACACCAGCGCCACCAGAGGACGCGCGGCAAAAGCCAGAAATACCGTGATCACAACTGCACAGAGAATATCAAACAGAAAACTGCATTTCAGACACTGAATAATCCGCTTTCCCTGATTTGCCCCCTTGTTCTGAGAGACGAATGTGGAACAGGAAACCGTCATGGCCATAATCGGCATGTTGAAGAACATGTACAGCTTTCTGCCTGCTGTATGACCTGCAATCACCAATGTACCCATGCCGTTGATACCATACTGGAGAATAACGGTACCCACGGATACGATACAGTTCATCACCATCATGGAATAGCCCTGACCCAGCAGATCTTTGTACATATCCGCATCCATTTTAAAATGTTCTCTGGAAGGAATCAGCATGGGCACTTTCCAGAATACATAAATCATACAGAGCACCACCGAAACCGCCTGGGAAATCACAGTGGCCACACCGGCTCCAAATACGCCCATATCCAGACGGGCAATGAAAAGCAGGTCCAGAAGAATATTCAGCACCGAAGACACGATCAGGAAAACCAGCGGCATCACACTGTTTCCGATGGCACGCATCAGACCGGAACACAGGTTATATGCAAATGTAACCATCACGAACAGTGTCACCACTGCTGCATAACTGTACGCTTCATCTATAATATCCGCAGGAGTCTTCAAAAGCTTCAGAAGGGGATACAGGCCAAAATATCCAACCACCGTCATGGCAAAGGAAGTCCCCAGACCGATGATCAGAGAACCCGCCACCGATTTCTTCACCATATTTTCATCACCGGAGCCATAGCTTCTCGCCGTCACAATGGTCAGACCATTGCTGAGCCCCATGGCAAATCCCACCAGAAAATCAAAAATCGCCCCGCAGGAACCGATGGCCGCCAGCGAACTGTCCCCCAGCACATGACCGACAATCATGGTATCTACGGTATTGTACATCTGCTGGAACACATTGGAAATGAAGATCGGAATGGCAAAAATGATCAGGGCACGGAAAATCGGTCCATTGAGCATATCCACACTGCCAAAAGAATCCTTTTTCGCAGCTGCCGTCATTACAGGTCACCCCTTTCGATGGCCTCCATGGCAGCCGTCAGACTGTCAAAAATACCGGCACAATTCGCTTTGCAGTTTTCATTGGGTTTCAGCAGATCCGGAATCATAATAGTAGCACATCCTGCTGCCAGACCTGCTTCTACCCCATTGATACCATCCTCGAAAACATAGCAGTCCGCAGGATCCAGACCCAGCTCTCTGGCCGCCAGCAGGAAAATATCCGGCGCCGGTTTCCCATGTTCCACCTCCTGGCCGCTGACCAGCACATCAAAATACTGCAATACATCCGACTTTGAAAGATTATTTCGGATAATATCTTTATCTGAACTGCTGGCCACCGCCAGCTTCAGACCGTTTTTATGGAAATACTCAATTATTTCATGAAGTCCCGGCATCTCCGGAACACCTTTTCTCACATCTTCCGCCACACGCTGTTTCACCGTACGAATAAAATCTTCCGCATCCGCATCGGGGAAAAACCGTGTAATCACATCCACCATCAGCTGACCGCTGGTACCGCAGATGTTGTACTTAAACTCCGGATCCATCTCAAAACCCAGTTCCGCCGCTCTTCTGTTCCAGTTTGCCTGCCAGATCTGCTCCGTATCAAACAGCAGACCATCCATGTCAAAAATAACACCTTTCTTCATCTGTAACTCCTTTACACTCAAAATAACCATGTACACGGAATCTCACCGGTGAAACGGCCGATACCCATGTACATGTCCTCTGCGTTAAATTGGGGATCCGCAGAGAAAAACCGGCTGCGCCGTTTTTTATTTTATTTCGGAATTCACCACAGGAAACAGCAATTCATTCCGATTTTTTTTATCAAACAGACTGTTATACTGTAACTGTTCATACTGCAGAAGCATCTGTGCTTCCACACCTTCCATCTGATCATAATATTTAAAACAACGATCCGTTTTCGAATAATAGCCACGTGAATTCATAGCCGGAATCACTTCCTCTAATTCATCCAGAAACTGATTGTATACAGGCAATGCAATATTCGCTGCATGATACAGATAATTGGAAAGATAATTGAGGCTGGTACACTCCACTTCCTGCTCTTCCAATCCATAATTCGCCCAGATAAAAAACGGAACCTGAAACCGTTTCATCTGAGCATCCAGACTGCCGTCACTTCCCTTATCCAATTCATTGTAAAATCCATCATTGATTCCGGGAAAATGATCTCCGAAAAAGACAATCACCACATCCTCTTCCACCTGTTCAAAATACTCAAGCAATATCTGAACCGCCCGATCCGACTCATGGATACAGGAAAGATACTGTTCGGCCTCCGGATATGATTTTTCATATCCCTCCAGCGACACAGTGACTTCAAAATCATCCCCTTTATATGTATAACCGCCATGATTCTGCATGGTAATGCCAAATAAAAACAAAGGTGACTCTTTCTTTTCTTTAAAAACACGGATTACTTCTTCGTACATTTCCTGATCACTGACGTATTTCCGCAGAAAATTTTCCATTGGAAAATCTTCCAGAAACATCTGTTCATCAAATCCGAAATGGGTATATGTATTGACCCGGTTCCAACCACTGGAAAAATAAGGATGCATGGCAATACAGGTATAGTCATATTGATTTTTCAGGTAGGAAACCATGGAATACGATGCATCCCGTACATATTGCTGATAAGGAACCGTATTGGTCGGAAGCCATGCCATGGTATTTCCTGTCAGAAACTCATATTCGGAATTTGCTGTATTTCCGCCAAACACAGAAGCCAGTGCATAACCGGAAATCACATTTTCCTTCAATGAGGAAACAAACGGAATTACCTCTGTATTCGTTGCCATCTCATTCAGAATACTCAAGTCTGCAAATGATTCATTCATAATAACAATAATATGGGGAGTTTTCGTTTTTTCCTCTGTTTCCAGTGCTGTCACTTCTTCTGAAGAGATTTCATACCCGGAAGCCAGTTCTGCAATCTGTTCGGGACTATAATTTTCCGGTTTCTTTGACTTGATTTCCTTACATTTGATTGCAAAATCCAGTACATATCCCATGTACTCTGCCCCCTGTTTTTCCCAGTGGTAAGTTTTCATGGGTTCGATGAAACTATACAATGCCAACAGAAACACCGTCCCCAGCGTCAGGAAAATCCCTCGAATACGCAAACTGATTTTCCCTCTTTCCACATCGGATACACACCATAGCCAGATCAGAAAAACAGCTGCGATCAGCCACGACTGCAGCACACGAGTCGGAATCGGAAACAGACTGTAATTCCCCATGACGTTCATTGCCGTCCGAATGGACAGGATATCCACCGGCTCCAGCATGATCCCGCGGAAGGAATAAATATATGCATTGGAAGTGGACAGAAGCAGCACCAGCACCATGGTGCATGTGATGGGCAACCGGAACCTGCCGGTCAACGCCGTTAACAGCCAGATCAGAACCGCCACAATCAGGACCCCGGCAATCAAACGGTCAGGACCCATTTCAAATTTCGTTATCTTCAGCATCCACTGCGGAAAAAACCAGGTCATTACACTGCAGCACACCAGCGTAATGGATGTTTTTACCGAAAGCGGCAGTAATTTCCACTTGGCAGAAAAATCCAGTTTGCCAAAACCGATCCAGCCTGCTGCCAGCAGACAGAACACGATTGCTGCCAGTATCCCTTTCTTCGAGTGGGGCATCACCAGCAGCACGGATGCTGCAATAAAACCAAGTACCAATAATTTCTTTTTCATCGTTATCTTTCTCTTTCGTAAAAATTCTGCCTCTTATCTTTTTTTGGCAAACACAGCTGAGTACAGTCCCCGCAGAACCGACCGCAGCGCAGTTTTCTTCCAAAAAACATCAGAAATCCATAGCCATACGGGCGGATTCTTCCTCGGACAGCTCCGTCACACGGGTCTCCATGACACGGTACACACGCTGACAGAGATTCAGCACAGAAGGTCTGTGGGTGGTAACAATACAGGTTTTGTTGGGTCTCTGCTGTACGATATTACGCAGCACCATTCGTTCCGTGGTCACGTCCAGTGCAGAGGTTGCCTCATCCAGCAGCAGAATCGGACTGTCTCTGAGCACGGCCCGGGCAATGGCAATACGCTGTGCCTGTCCTTCCGACAAACCGCGTCCCCGCTCCAGCACCATTGAATCAATACCATTGGGCATCTTCTCCACAAATTCCCATGCACAGGCAATCTTCAAAGCCTCAATCAGTTCTTCATCAGTGGCATCTTCCTTTACCATACGAAGATTTTCCGCAATGGTACCGGACAGAATCGTGTTGCCCTGGGGAACATAGGCAAAGAGATGGCGGGTGTCGGCATTCATTTCCACCTCAAGGCAATCGATATTGGAAGCATCCGCTTTTTCACCCTGTCCATCACCGGTTTCTCCCTGGGGCCGGTTCCATTGTATGGACACCCTGCCCTTTTCCGGACGGATCAATCCCAGAATCAGACGAATCATTGTCGTCTTCCCTTCTCCGGAAGGACCCACCAGAGCCACAATCTCACCCGGCCTTGCACAGAATGCGGAATCGGTAATCACCTGATTCCCTTTTAAATAGGAAAAATCAACATCCTTCATTTCCACAGAAAAGCCGTCTTCTGCAAACACATCCAGTTCATTACTCTGGGGAATATGCATTTCCTTCGGCAGATCAGTCAATTCT
>JBJELP010000194.1:0-9372 GCA_051879215.1 Lachnospiraceae bacterium | reverse complement strand
ATGAAGGGCGCACTTATGGACAACCAGAGGTCGTCCTTATAAGTTTGCCACAAGTGGCAACCGGTCTGCGCTTACGCTTGCCGGGCTCGTTCCGTCGGCGGGCATTTCATGCAGACCTGCTCATGCCGCAGGGGGCACTCTTGCGCAGAGGGCGTTCCGACAGTTCTACTCCTGCTAAACCAGAAGAAGATACTGTCGGAAATCAATGCCGGATACGGCAGAAAGGGGGAAACGGATCATGGCGATATTTCATTTTACAGTAAAGATTGTCGGACGCAGTAAAGGAAAATCTGTCATATCCGCATCGGCATATCTTAATGGAGATGTGATGAAGAATGAGGAAACTGGCAGAATCAGCTACTACACTTCCAAGAAAGAAGTTGTTTATACCAGTCTGATGATGTGCGAAAATGCACCTCCTGAATGGCTGCATGTACCGGAAGAAAATATAAAAAGGTTTCAACAGTCTATCCGTTATAAAAGAGCGGACGATAAGGAAGCCGCACTGGAAAAGTTTAAAATCACATTTCAGAAACAGCGGTTATGGAATGAGGTCTTGAAGATTGAGAAAAATTCAGATGCACAGCTTGGACGCTCATTTGAATTTTCCTTACCGAAAGAATGGAGCAGACAGGAACAGATTGATTATACAACCGAATATATTCAAAAGACTTTCGTGGACAAGGGAATGTGTGCCGACTGGAGCATACACGATAAGGGCGATGGAAACCCACATGTGCATTTACTTGTAACCATGCGACCATTCAATCCAGACCACTCATGGGGCAACAAAGAAGTCAAGGACTGGGATTTTGTCAGAGATACTGACGGAAATATCGTGGTTGATGAGTCCCACCCGGACTGGTGGCAGGATAAGAAAAATCCTGACCGTCATGGAATCCGTATTCCGGTACTTGATGAAAACGGAGTACAGAAAGTCGGGGCAAGAAACAGAAAACAATGGAAACGGGTTTTGACCGATGCTACAGGCTGGAATAATCCAAAGAATTGTGAGTTATGGCGAAGCGAATGGGCTAGGATGTGTAACCGTCATTTATCCATAGACAATCAGATTGACCACCGCTCTTATGAAAGACAGGGGAAATTAAAAGTCCCTACTATTCATGAGGGTGCAGATGCAAGGAAGATTGAGGAAAAATATCTCACCGGACAGATAAGGAAAGGTTCATGGAAGGTCGAAGAAAACCAGATGATTAAAAAACAAAATGCACTACTGAAAAAGGTAATTGCAACCTTTGGTAAGGTATCCGGTGCATTGTCGATGTGGAGGGAGTGGTTGAATGACATTAGAAGAAAGCAAAGAAGTAATTCCCATGATGGAAGCAATGATTACACAGATCGAGGAACAGCAGAATATCATGGCAGAGATGCTTCAGGAGATACAGGAAAAGGACGAGAAACTGATGTGCTTTCAGGAGCAGGAAGAACGATTGCAGCAATTAGAGAAAGAATTATCAGAGCTGCTTCAAATCTTGCCGGATACAGAAGAACTGTTGATACTTCTGGAAGAAAAGACAGACCAGATACAGAAACTCATAGACGAAAATCAGCAATGGCAGGAATTGGCACAGAAATTAAACAGCGAGAACCGGCTATTGCAGAAGCAGAACAGCGAATTGTTGAACTTGAACAGCAATTAGAGAAAGGAAGGTTGATTGATGAACGAATTAAGAAACTCAAAGAGCGACGAACAAATGGAAGAACTGCTAATGCTGACGGAGCAGATGCAGGAGGAACTCGACCAGAAAGACCGGACTATCGAGAAACTGAAAGTGCAGCTCGACGAATCGCTGACCTTGAACGAGAGGTTAAACAGCGAGAACAGAGCAGGGAACATTCAAGCCTTAAAGAACGACTTGAGGAAAACAAAAGAATTATTGCAGAGCGAGAAAGAGAAAACGCACGCTGCCGAAATCATGACAGAGGAATGTCAAGATAAGCTAAGGCAGGCAGAACAGGAACGGGATTATGCACTCTCCCATCAGAAAAAAGTAGAGATACCGGTTGAAAAGCCGGTACTCTATCAAAAGTGCGGGAATTGTAACCAGACAGCTTATCTGAAAGCGAAGGAAAGGTATGATACGCAGAGAGAAAAACTTTTAGGCAGATATAAAGCAAAAACAGCCATGTATGAAGCATTGATGTTTCTGCTGATATGGTATTCCGTATCAACTACTCTTTTTCAGATGATACGGTCAAAAATATTTATTTCTGATTGCGTGGTATTCTTTGATACAATCGCCACTTTTGTACAGACCATTGCCGGCTGGGTTGTACTGACAGGAAAGAACGTGGCACAGATTAGTAATGGAATATCCAATTCTTTCGTTGCCGGAATTGGATATTGGCTGATAAGAATATTGGTTTGTGGTGGATGTCTGGTGGGTGCGGGAATACTTGTAGCGTTTATAGGGATAAAGATTGCAGGGTTATATAAGAAATACTGTTGGGATATGATTACCGTAATGGTGATACTTATAAGCATGGCAATAGCAATTTATTTCGGGGATTGGATAAAGACAGCATTGACGCTCAATCTGCTGCTTCTCTTGTTATTCGTACAACTGGTGTATGTTGCATTTAGATGGTATGTGAAAGGCTGGCGGGAGGTTAGAGGAATGATTTAAAAGATACTTACCCAACATGTCGATGAATATTCTGACACAAAGTCAAAATATATATTGACAGTGTGTCAGAATGGTGCTAATATATCGATTAAAGAACTGACACGGTGTCAGAAACAAAAAACAGGAGGAGATAGTTTGACAACAGCGGATATTTTAGATGGCTTTCAGACTGAAGAAATGGATAATGATCCGGAATGGATAAGAGCGTATAGGGAACTATGTCAGGAGGCTGTCAAGGATTGCATGGAGCTGAATAACCAGTACCATACTCCGGAAGAAATCAGGGAGATTATGTCCCGGTTGACCGGAAAAACAATAGATGGAACATTTCGATTATATCCTCCGTTTTATGCGGATTTTGGAAAAAACATCAGGTTTGGGAAGGAAGTATTCATCAATTCGGGATGCCATTTTCAGGATCAGGGAGGAATTGAGATTGGTGATGGTACCATGATTGGTCACAATATAGTTCTTGCCACTATAAACCATGACCTGAATCCTGCTAATAACAGAAAGAACCACTATGCACCGGTTAAAATAGGAAATCATGTATGGATTGGTTCTAATGCAACTATCTTGCCCGGAGTTACTATTGGAGACTGGGCAGTTGTGGCAGCCGGGGCGGTTGTCACAAAAGACGTTCCTGAATTGACCGTAGTAGGGGGTGTTCCTGCTAAGGTACTGAAAACGTTACAAAAAAGAAACTAATATATTTTTAAACAATGAAAGGATGGATGTAAAATGAAAAACTTACCGAAAATTGCAATGGGAGCATGGGCATGGGGCGACACCGATGGATATTTTGGAAATACAATGACAGGGGAAGATTTCCGCCCGATTTTTGAAGCAGCGGTAAATGCGGGACTGAATCTTTGGGATACCGCAACAGCCTACAGCAACGGAGAATCAGAGAAAATTCTCGGTAAACTGGTAAATGATGCAGGGCGTGAAAAAATCATTGTTTCTACCAAATTTACACCGCAGATGGCGGGCATGTATGGTGACAGTGTGGTTAAAATGTGCGAAGCGAGTCTGGAACGCATGAACATGGAGTATTTTGATATTTACTGGATTCACAATCCTATTGGTGCACCGGAATATACGAAGCAGCTGATTCCTCTGTTGCAGAGCGGTAAGGTAAAAAGTGTGGGTGTATCCAATCATAACCTTGCACAGATCAAAGAGGCAGATGAAATTCTGAAAGCAGCCGGTTTCCGGATATCTGCCGTACAGAACCATTACAGTCTCCTGAACCGTTCCTCTGAGGAATCAGGAATTCTGGATTATTGCAAGACAAATGATATTGTGTTCTATGGTTACATGACGCTGGAGCAGGGAGCACTTTCAGGAAAGTACGATGCAGAGCATCCATTTCTTGAGGGCAGTGCAAGGGCAAAGGTATTCAACCCGATGCTGCAGCAGATTGAGGTGGTTACCGCAGAATTGAAAAAAGTTGCCGAAGCGCATGGCGTATCTGCCGCCCAGATTGCAACGGCTTATGCGGTAAATAAGGGTGTACTTCCGATTCTTGGTGTGACCAAGATGTATCAGGTCGAGGAAGCTGTGAAGACAGCTGATATTGTGCTCACAGCGGAAGAAGTTGCATCATTGGAGGCTGCTGCTGATAAATCAGGAGTATCTTCTATCCAGTTTTGGGAGAGCAAAATGGAATAAAAAAGCTGTGAAGGAGGTGCAGAAAAATGAAGATTGTAATGCTGGAAGGCAGCCCGAACAGGCACGGATCATCCAATCTGCTGGCAGCAGAATTTGCAAAAGGTGCAGAAGAAGCGGGACATGAAATCGTCACGGTTTCTGCTGCCCATAGCAGAATTAGTCCATGTACAGGATGTGTTGCCTGTGGCTACGAAGGACCGTGCATACAGAAGGATGACATGGAAGAAATACGGCTGGAAATTCTTGATGCAGATATGCTGGTATTTGTTACCCCACTTTATTACTATGGGATGTCCGCACAGTTGAAAATCATGATCGACAGGTTCTGTGCCATAAACAGCAGCATCCAGAGGAAGAAGATGAAATCTGCACTGCTTTCTGTGGCATGGAACAGTGATAACTGGACGTTTGATGCACTGGAGGCACATTACCATACATTGGTGAAGTATTTGAATTTTCAAGATCAGGGCATGGTTCTTGGAAGAGGTTGTGGGACACCGGCTATGACAAAAAGAAGCAGATATCCGGAGCAGGCATACCGGCTTGGAAAGTCGTTATCAAATGATTAAGGAGGAAGTTTCATGAAAAAATTAATTTCTGTTTTTCTGGCAGTATTCGTTATAGCCTCTCTTGCCGCTTGCGGCAGGGAGGAATCCTCCATGGGAACAGAGCGGGATTCCGTTGTGCAGAGTATTGGCTTAGAAAGTGAAGAAAAGGAAGATAATAATGAAAGCATCCAGTCATCCGATACACAGGCGACGGAAACGGATGAAGCAGGCACAAAAGCACTTGTGGTTTATTTTTCAGCCACCGGCAATACAAAAGCGGTTGCGGAAACACTCACAGAACTTACGGGAGCAGATATTTACGAAATTGTTCCGGAACAGCCCTATACAGACGAGGATTTGAATTATAATGACCGGACGACCCGTGCAACGGTGGAGCAGAATGATCTTGATGCCCGTCCTGCGATGCAGGGCAGCATAACGGATTTTGAGCAGTATGATGTTATCTATGTAGGTTATCCGATCTGGTGGGGAGATATGCCGCGAATTTTATATACATTTTTTGATGCGTATGATTTCAGCGGTAAAACCATAGCACCGTTCTGTACCAGCGGAGGCAGTGGGCTTTCTGGAACACCTGCAACGATAGCAGAACTGGAAACAGGGGCAACAGTTCTTGACGGTCTTCATGTCAGTGATTCTGATGCAGATAACGCAGAAAGCCAGGTATCGGAGTGGCTTTCCGATAACGGAATTGAAAGATAACTTGTAAACGAAATGAAAACGGAGGTAAATGTGATGAGCAAGAAATTAGTAGCATATTTCAGTGCCAGTGGGGTAACTGCAAAGGCAGCAAAAACACTGGCAGAGGCGGCAGGTGCGGATTTGTATGAGATTAAACCGAAAGTTGCCTATACTAGTGCGGATTTGGAATGGATGAATAAAAAAAGCCGCAGCAGCGTGGAGATGAATGATCCGTCATCCCGTCCGGAACTTGCAGATACGGCGGCGGGTATTGAACAGTATGATGTGGTTTTTGTGGGATTTCCTGTATGGTGGTACACAGCACCGACAATCATCAAGACATTTTTGGAGTCTTATGATTTTGGAGGAAAAGTCGTTGTGCCTTTCGCTACATCTGGAGGCAGTGGACTTGGTGAAACATCCCGGACATTGCAGGAGGTTGTTCCGGGGGCATCTGTCAAAGAAGGAAGGATGCTGAACGGAAGGCTTAATTCGGCAGAATTGAAACAATGGGCAGACAAGTTTTAAGAAAAATAAAAATGACCATCGATGTGCTGATGACGGCTGCCCTGCTGTTTTTAATGGGATACCAGTTTTGGGGCGAGACAGCTCATGAATGGATAGGGGCAGGGATGTTTGTCCTGTTTCTGCTCCACCATATCCTGAATGGAAGCTGGCACAAAAATCTGTTTCGAGGAAAATACCCTCCGATAAGAATTTTCCTGACAGCTATTGATGTGCTGACTTTGATTTCCATGATTGCCCAGATGTACAGTGGTATTGTCCTGTCACGTCATGTATTTGCGTTTTTGCCGATTGAAAGTGGACTTGCATTTGCAAGACGTCTGCATATCTTAGGCGCATACTGGGGCTTTCTGCTGATGAGTCTGCATCTGGGGCTGCATTGGAATATGGTTCTGGGTGCGGTAAAGAGAAAATTTCCTGTGGCTTCCCAAAGAGTTCGCTATCTTAGCGTTGGCATAGGGCTTGCTGTGGCACTGTATGGGACATGGGTGTTTGTAAAGAGAGACTTTGCCGTCTATATGTTTTTACAGAGTGAATTTGTTTTTATGGATTATGAGGAAGCAAAAGTCCTGTTTTATCTGGATTACTTATCTTTAATGGGGACTTGTATTTTTATTTCTCATTATGTGGGAAAACTTTTTCGGTCATTGAAAAAATATCGGAAAATTTAAAAGATTAACCTTGCAAAAAAGGGTTAATCAAAGAAAATGGAATAAAATTTTAAAGAAAAAAATTAGAAAATAAACAAAAAGGAGATTTAAAATCATGAAGAAAAATATTGGAACACAGTTAGCATTATATCCTTGTCCTGTAATCATTGTCGGAGCAATGGTAAATGGAAAACCAACCTGGACACTTGTAGCACATGCAGGAACCGTAGCACACAGCCATCTTATGGTATCCCTGGTACATGCACATTACATCAATCAGGGAATCATTGAGAATAAAATGCTTTCCGTTAATGTAGTAGATGAAAGCTGGTTAAAAGAGGCTGACCGCATGGGTGTTGTAAGCGGAAATAAGGAAGATAAGTCAGAAGCATTTGCATACAAAATAGGAGAAAATGGCGCACCAATCATTGACGATGCAAAGATTTCGATTGAGTGTGAGATGGATGGAAATTATGAACTTGAGAACTTTGATAATTTTATCTGTAAAATACTTGCTACTTATGCAGACGAAAGTATCTTAAATGAGCAGGGAAAAATTGACTATCATGTATTCAAACCGGTTCTCTTTGAGTTCCCAACCTATGAGTATTTCAAAGTAGGAGAAAAAGTGGGCGATTGTGCTAAAATGAACTGATTTTTCTTCTATCATATGTTATAATGACGCTATGTCAGAATGAAAGGAAGAATAATTATGCCTGCAGGATCTATTGAGCGTACAAATGCCAGAAAAGAGGAAATCATCAATGCTTGTGAAATGCTCTATCAGACGATGAGCTTTAAGGACATCACTCTAAAAGAAATTGGAAAGGAAACCAGTTTCTCCAGAACATCCATCTATAATTATTTTCAGACAAAGGAAGAAATATTTCTTGCACTTTTAAAAAGAGAATATGATGCGTGGATTCGGGAACTATGTGAAGCTATGGAATCGGAAGAAACTATGACGGATGACCAAATAGCAGATGTCCTTGCAAGAACATTGGACAACCACAGACAGCTTTTGAAGATTATGTCTATGAATCACTATGATCTGGAAGAAAACAGCAGAATGGAACTGCTGGTAGAGTTTAAAGTATCTTATGGAAATGCAATGAAAACCGTTATGGCTATGCTTGCAAAGTTCCGCAAAGATATGGATATTGAAAAAAGACAGGAATTTGTGTATTCCTTTTTCCCATTTATGTTTGGAATCTATCCATATACAGTTGTGACAGAAAAGCAGAAAGAAGCAATGAAATTGGCGGGGGTTAATTATACATACAGTTCTTTGTATGATCTGACTTTTGTTGCTACCAGAAGGATGCTAAAGAATTAAAAAGGAGATGACGTACAAAATGAAGGTTTTGATGCTGAATGGCAGTTATAGACCTAACGGAAACACATTTGCCGCACTTACAGAAATAGGAAAACAACTTGAGAAAGATGGAATTGAATATGAAATCTTTCAATTAGGAGCTGATGCGGTAAGAGACTGCATTGGCTGTGGTAAATGTACAGATAACAGATGTATTTTCAAGGATGATACGGTAAATGACTTTATTGAGAAGGCTAAACATTCTGATGGATTCGTTTTTGGAACACCAGTTTATTATGCACATCCAAGCGGAAGAATTCTTTCTTTTCTGGACAGAGCATTTTATGCAGGAGGAGATGTTTTTAAATTTAAGCCGGGAGCTTCTGTAACTGTAGCCCGAAGAGGTGGAAGTTCAGCCACATTTGACTGTTTAAATAAATACTTTGGAAGCGCTCAGATGCCGATGCCAGGTTCTTCCTATTGGAATATTGTATATGGAAGAAACATCGGAGAAGCTGAACAGGATGCAGAAGGTATGCAGACAATGTGTAATCTTGCAAAAAATATGGCGTGGATGCTGAAATGCTTTGATTTGGGAAGAAAAAATGGTGTGGAACTGCCAGATTCTTCAACTGAAGTTAGAATGAATTTTATCCGATAGTGTTTAACCAAAACTGCGATAGTGATTTGATTTCATGTCACTATCGCAGCTTTTTTTAGATTATAATTCAAGAGAATCTTCCGCATCTACCCACATCTGCATATTACCATCCAGATATAATCGTGCATATTCAAGTGGTTTATCAATGGCAAGTGCGTTTAATGCACAGTCTGATCCGGGTGTAGTTTTTAAGTCCTTCTCCGCTTCCCAACAATCAATGCGGAGCATGTAGCCAGCAGATGTATATACATCAATACTGTTTCTGTATGGATTGTATTCTGCAAATATTGTTCTCATCGTATCGAATCTCCTTATCATTCAATCGATCATTAGTTACAAAAATCAGAAGCATTTCAATCAGTTCACCATGTCACTTTTATTTTGTGTTATACTGTTTTATATGATTTTTTTGCCCTTGTATTTTCCCTTATCAGAGTTCGTAAACACTGATGAGACGATATAACACAAGGGAAACAATAAGGGAAAGCTCACCTGCGATAAATCCAGTGTTTTCAAGGGTTTGCGAGGAATTTAATAACAAGATATAACAGTTATTAAATTCCTTAAAACAGGTGAAATCTCAATCGGAAGTTGTGTAGGTGCGATTGATGAAAATTATTGAAGTTAAAGACAATAAAAAACAATATCT
>JBJELP010000193.1:0-2209 GCA_051879215.1 Lachnospiraceae bacterium | reverse complement strand
TTAATTCTGCAAATTTGGGAGCCAGATCTCCCAGACGATCTCTGCCTGCTGTCTGCTTTTTAGCCATTATGTATTCCCCTTTCTGTTTATTTTTTCATAATTATGATGTAAGCGTCAAATGAGTTATTTTCAATGCTTATGCACCTTGATAATTAAATATATACCGAATAAGTGTTCTGAAATGTGGTCAGTGAACAGATATACAGGCAGGTTTTGACGATATATTCCCTGTCATTTTCCTTTTTTTCTCAGTTTTGGGCGCAGTATTCCCCTGAGTTCATGAAAGTGCAGAATTTCTTGACATTTGATGCCGCGACCATACACCCGAAGTAAAATTTCGTTCGCAGCTTTCCACGTACCGGCATCCGATCCACATGGAAATATCTTCTGAAGAAGGAAGGAACTGCTTCTACTCCATTCCGGTAATTCGAGTACTTTGTAAATTCCTCAGATGAACGGTATACCTGTTTCTCTGCCCGCACTTTGGCTTTGACAGAAATCGTTTTTCTGCTGGTTTTCGAATTCATGCGGGGTCTGCATTGATCATGATAGGGACAGCTTTCACACTGTTTTCTGTCAAAGGCAGCTATACACTGGCCGCTCTTCGCATTATAACTGCATTTCTTCGGACAAAAACCACCGGGACACTTTGTGACATGTTTTCCGTCACTGCTGAATTCAAACCCTGCGTAAAAATCAGGGACACAGCGGCCCGAGAGATTCGTATTCAGGATCGTGATATTCTTTTCTTTCGCAATATCCTCCATCTCCCCGCCGTGAAAAAGCCCGTCTGCAACAAGTACAGAACCTCCTTCTGAGGGTTCCATTCCATCAAGTGCCTGTTTTCCAAAAGTCTGGTCACTTGTATTATTGCTGCCATACTGGTAATCTGTGATGATACTGTATCTGCCATCCGAAGTGGATTCTTCTGTCACGTTCCCGGCGTACCCCCTGTACTGTTTCCCGTCTTTTTCCCGGAAAGTTGCATCCGGGTCTGCAGGATTCTGTAAAATGCCGGAATGCATGGGGGCTGCGGGTGCATGGCCGGAGACCTCTTCTGCATCCTCTGCTTTTGCGGATTTTCCCTGCTTCAAATGGTAGTTTCCGTCGCCATCAATGGTTGTCTGCTCATTCAGCATGCGTACAAAAAGAAGGTATTCACTGGAATCACAAAAACGGCCGATGTGCTGATCTGCAAGTTCCTTAAGGATCTTTGCATCTTTAAGGATCGCATCAATCCGGTCACCGGCTGCCATGCTGCGGCTGTGGTAAACCACTTTATTCCTGTCGTTATCCTCCGTATAATGCAGCAGGGATTCCGGGACTTCAACACCGGATTTTTTTACTTTACGGATCAGATTGGCAGTACAGGTGTAGATTAATTCAAGGCGTGTCATCCTCCGGATATTGGACGCAATCATCATACTGTCCATCCGTTTCAGGGAATGGTCGATCTTCATCAGTTCTGCAATCTGTTTATTAAGGGAGTCCACTGCATTTTTGAGCAGATCCGTCCCGGTTTCTGCTTCATAGGCAATACATCTTGCACGGAAACGTCCAAGGGAGCGGTCGCTGAGTGGCTGTTCTTCCATATTTACAGTATGCAGCGCGTACTGAAAGCGGATATCAAAAAGCAGGGAATTCAGGATTTCATCATCCGAAAGATCTGTAAGCTGCTGCAGAATACATGCACCAACCAGAACATTAACAGGGGTGTTGCCCCTGGATGGCTCACTGCTGTACAGAACAGAAAAAGGCTTTTCGTCAATAGCCGGAAAGATATATTCTGCAAACGGCTTCGCCCATGACTTTTCGAGAAACTTCTTTTCCCTTTCAGTCAGACCATACGTAGAATCAAACATGGAAATCTGTTCACAAGATGCATTATTCTCCACAAACATTGCTTATTACCTCCGAAAATCGTTACAACTATTATAACAGAATCGGAGTAATAAGGGTATATATTTAATTATCAAGGTGCTGTAGTCTCATAAGTTCCATTTGACGCTCCCATCATGCTGATTAAAATAAGCAATCACATCTTTATGTCTTCGAAAATCAACGGACTCCAGCGCCAATACTGCTTTGACAGCATAAAAGGCGGCATAATAGCAACGGTTAATCGTATCTTTATAATGCTTATTATCACAGCATAATCTGGCTGTTTCAAGAGTATCTATCGCATATTATACCGATACAGGCACAAATC
>JBJELP010000192.1:0-2212 GCA_051879215.1 Lachnospiraceae bacterium | reverse complement strand
CATCAGAACTGGCTATGGCACAATGGGCATCTGCTTATGCGGAGGCTGCTCTGGGGCTGTCAAAGACAGTTGGTGACTTAGCCGGTCCCTGCATGTTTGCTGTTACAATGGGAATCAGTCGTGTAATTTTCGGAAAATATGGTGATAAAATGGATCTGATGAAATTTATGACCGGATCTGGAATTTTATGTGTGATATGCTACCTGCTTGCTTCTGTATCGTCGAATCCGATATCAGGTTTGATTGGATGTATTATCTGTGGCTTTTCTGTTGGGATTATGTGGCCTGGAACAATCAGTATTTCATCAGAAAGATTTCCGGCAGGTGGAACGGCTATGTTTGCTTTGCTTGCTATGGCGGGGGATCTGGGTGGAAGCATAGGTCCGGGGATTGTTGGACGTGTTACGCAAAGTGCAGGAGACAATATTCGTGCAGGTATGGGAGTTGGACTTTTGTTCCCGGTTACTTTATTAATCATGCTTTTTATTTTTGCAAGACAAAAGAATAATAAATATAATAAATGAAATCTTTTTCCCAAAAGTGGGAAAAAGTCTGAGAATAGTCAACGGCGGATAATGATGTCCGCCGTAAAATTATGCCTGTTTATTTTTGGAGACCAAGATGCCTTATGCCAGTGCGATGCCGACTTGTAGGTACAATTCCTGAATTTCCTGATATTTTTCTTCAATCAATTCCGGCTCATCTGTCCAGACATCCTCATAAATTTTCATGGCTTTTTTGAAATGGTTTTTTGCCTGTGAGATATTTGCTGTAATCAGGCAGATATTTCCCATGGATTCCTGTACCTGGGCATAATCTAGACAGTGATCCGAGTTATAGTCTTTGATAATCTGTGCCAGTTTCTGGAGAGCAGCCATTGCCCGCTCCGGTTCCTGCATTTCTGTCAATAAGGCGGCATAATTGTTGATCTGAGGGATACTGTCATTGGTGTAAATCAGCTGGTACTGTTCCAGTAGCAAGATACCCTTTTCCATGTGTTCTTTTGCAAATTTTATCTGACCATTTATGCGGTAAAGACCTCCAAGATTGGCATGAAGGTTGGAAACAAGGTGGGCATTGCTTTCTGTGATTTCTTTGATCTGTGCAAGTGCTTCTTTTTCCAGCTTGATGGCTTTTTCTGATTTTGTTTCCATGGTTGCCTGATAGTCCAATAACAATGCCCTGTCAGAAGCGGTGTCATGATTAGTTCCTTTCAAAAGTTGTTTTAATTCCCGGATAATCTCTTTCATACCTTTCTGGTAGTGGAATTTCTCCATATATGGGAAGGTATCCTCTAAAAACAGCAGGTATTTGGGTATATCATCTTTTTCAATCAGGTGAATGATATTTTCCACTGTCTGGAACATTTTTTTATAATAGCTGACTTCCGTGCCATGCATCAAACATATTTTTTGCAGAGAATCCAGCAAAGTGTGACAACTCGTGACAGAAGGTCTGGTTTCAGAAAGGGCAATTTCCTGAATCATGGGATGCAGGGAAATGGTATGCCGGGTGTTTGCCTGCACAAAACCTGTCTCAATCAGGTCATTGATGTCATTTAAAGTAGTTAGTCCGAGCCAGTCAGCAAAGATACGGGCGGAAATACCGGCAGGAGGCAGAAAACACAAATCACGCATGATATCCTGTTGTTCCTGTGAAATGGAATAAAGGGAGAACAGGGTGTGAATATGGTTATAGTAAGTTGCCTTGCTGTTCTGTCCGTCCTTGATGGCGTTGATTTTGTCTCCATTTTCAAAGGATGCCTTTTCTTCCCGGAGTTTATCCAGTAATTGCTCCGGATGTAAAATCCCATTTTCCAGAAGTTTTGCTGCCAGCTCTACTGCAAAAGTATGGCGGTGAACAGTTTCTATGATCTCTTCCACAAACGTCCGATGTTCTTCTGTTTCCGAATAAAATGCAGATGCCAGCTGAAACAGGCTGGAGGATTCCCGTATTTCTTTTAGCTGCAGAATGTAGTGTCCATCAAATTTACTTCTTGTCGTAAAAAGAACCCGGCAGCGGTATTTCAACACTACCGATAGAAAACTGTCCTGTGTAGCAGTCACATTGAAATTATCTATGATGAGCAGGGTATCATCCTTCAGAGAGCGAAGAAAACGGTTGTGTTTTCGGAAACGTTCTTCTTCGCAGTCTTCTGGCAGATCGTCAGTGAAATCCATATCTGTAACTGACTGATGTAAATCTCCGGTAT
>JBJELP010000191.1:0-2213 GCA_051879215.1 Lachnospiraceae bacterium | reverse complement strand
CAAGGAAGCAATGGAAAAACATAATTTCAACTTTAACAAGGCGATCTTCCCGGGTATCCAGGGCGGCCCTCTGATGCACGTGATCGCTGCTAAGGCAGTCTGCCTGCAGGAAGCACTCACAGATGAGTTCAAAGAGTATCAGCAGAGAGTGCTGGACAATGCACAGGCACTTTGCAAGGGACTGATGAACAGAGGAATCAAGATTGTATCCGGCGGTACAGACAATCATCTGATGCTGGTTGACCTGACACCATTTGACTTGATAGGAAAAGCAGTAGAGAAGCTTCTGGATGAAGCACATATTACTGCAAATAAAAATACAATTCCAAATGATCCAAAGTCACCGTTCGTAACAAGCGGCCTTCGTCTTGGCTCACCGGCGGTAACATCCCGCGGACTGAATACAGAGGACATGGATCAGGTGGCTGAGGCAATCACAATTGTGATCAAAGAGGGTGAAGCCGGAGTTGAAAAAGCAAGAGCGATTGTAAAAACTCTGACAGACAAGTATCCGCTGAAATAATTCGGAAGAAAATACAGATAAAGGAAAGGAGCTGCATTGGGGTAAAATTTATTACCAGGATTTCATCCCCGGTGTAGAGATTAAAAATGATTGATATTAAATTTTTAAGAGAAAATCCTGAAATCGTGAAACAGAATATCAGAAATAAATTCCAGGATAAGAAACTTCCGTTAGTAGATGAAGTGATTGAATTGGACAAGGAAGCACGTGATGTTCAGCGGGAAGCCGATGACCTTCGTGCAAATAGAAATAAAGTATCCAAACAGATCGGTGCTTTAATGGGACAGGGCAAAAAAGAAGAAGCCATGGCACTGAAAGAGCAGGTTGCCAAAGATGCAGAACGTCTTGCTGAGCTGGAAAAGCAGGAAGAAGAGCTGAATGAAAAAATCACAAAGATTATGATGACAATTCCAAACATCATTGATCCATCTGTGCCGATCGGTAAGGATGACAGTGAAAACGTAGAGGTTCAGAAATTCGGTGAACCTGTGGTTCCGGATTTTGAAATCCCATACCACACAGAAATTATGGAAAAATTCAATGGTATTGATCTGGAAAGCGCAAGAAAAGTTGCGGGCAACGGTTTCTATTATCTGCAGGGCGATATCGCAAGACTCCACTCTGCAATGACAGCATACGCAAGGGATTTCATGATTGACCGTGGATTCACATACTGTATCCCGCCATTCATGATCCGCAGCAATGTGGTAACAGGCGTTATGAGTTTTGAAGAAATGGATGCCATGATGTACAAAATCGAGGGAGAAGATCTCTACCTGATCGGTACCTCTGAACATTCCATGATCGGTAAATTTATCGATACGATCATCGACGCAGACCAGCTTCCAAAGACACTGACAAGCTACTCTCCATGTTTCAGAAAAGAAAAGGGTGCTCACGGTATCGAGGAACGCGGTGTATATCGTATCCACCAGTTTGAAAAACAGGAAATGATCGTAGTCTGCGAACCGGAAGATTCTCCGATGTGGTTTGACAAGTTATGGCAGAACACGGTAGATCTGTTCCGCTCCTTAGACATTCCGGTAAGAACACTGGAGTGCTGCTCCGGCGACCTGGCAGATCTGAAAGTAAAATCTGTAGACGTAGAAGCATGGTCTCCGCGACAGAAGAAATACTTCGAGGTAGGAAGCTGCTCCAACCTTGGGGATGCCCAGGCGAGACGTCTGAAGATCCGTATTAAAGGCAAAAACGGCAAGTACTTCGCTCACACATTGAACAACACGGTAGTAGCACCGCCGCGTATGCTCATCGCATTCCTGGAAAACAATATGAATGCAGACGGAACCATCAACATTCCGGAAGTATTAAGACCGTATATGGGCGGCAAAGAAATTATCAAATAAGATGTTATGGACAGGGAGGATCGACGATCCTCTCTGTTTTTTCGATTGTCGGGAAATTGCGACATTTCCCGGTATACAAAAATACTCGCTGCGCTCGAAAGAACAGGAAATTCTTTTGGATAGCCCCCATTTTTTATTTATCACATGCTGTTAAGTTTTTAACAGCTTCTGAACAACAATCCCAGCAAATATTCTAAAAAAACTGACAATTCAAAAAATAAAGAAAAGAAAAATTCTGAAGTCTTTCTATTGAAAATCCAGAAATTATATGATCCGGTTTTTGACAGGGTTTAATAGAAAAAAGTCTCACAAGGCACTGTTTATGC
>JBJELP010000190.1:0-9426 GCA_051879215.1 Lachnospiraceae bacterium | reverse complement strand
ACCGGTTATGTTCCCCGCAATTGCAGTATGTGATGGTATTGCAATGGGTCATATCGGTATGAAGTATTCTCTGGTAACCAGGGATCTGATTGCAGATTCCACAGAATGTATGGCTCTGGCTCATCAGTTTGATGCTCTGGTTATGATTCCCAACTGTGATAAAAACGTTCCCGGTCTGCTGATGGCGGCAGCACGAGTCAATGTTCCCACTGTATTTGTAAGCGGCGGTCCCATGCTGGCAGGTCATGTAAAAGGTCGGAAGAGAAGTCTTTCTTCCATGTTTGAAGCAGTAGGCTCCTATGCAGCAGGTACCATGACAGAAGCGGATGTGGAAGAATTTGAAAATAAGGTATGCCCCACCTGCGGATCCTGCTCAGGCATGTACACAGCAAACTCCATGAACTGCCTGACAGAAGCACTTGGTATGGGACTGAGCGGAAACGGAACCATTCCTGCGGTTTACTCCGAACGTATTAAACTGGCTAAACATGCGGGCATGCAGGTTATGGAAATGTACAGAAGAAATATCCGTCCCAGAGATATCATGACAAAAGAAGCAATCATGAATGCTCTGACAGTTGATATGGCATTGGGCTGTTCCACCAACAGTATGCTGCATCTTCCTGCAATTGCCCATGAAATCGGATTTGACTTCGAAATCGGTTTTGCCAACGAAATCAGTGCAAAAACGCCCAACCTGTGTCATCTGGCTCCTGCAGGTCCTACTTATATGGAAGACCTCAATGAAGCAGGCGGTGTTTATGCAGTTATGAATGAATTAAGCAAACTGAATCTGCTGAATCTTGACTGTATGACAGTAACCGGTAAGACAGTGGGAGAGAATATCGAGCATACATATAACCGCAATCCGGAAGTAATCCGGCCGGTTGAAAATCCGTACAGCACCACAGGCGGTCTGGCAATCTTAAAGGGAAATATCGCGCCTTATGGCAGTGTTGTAAAACGTTCTGCAGTATGTGAAGAAATGCTGGTACATGAAGGTCCTGCGCGTGTCTTCGAATGCGAAGAAGATGCAATTGAAGCAATCAAGGGCGGCAAGATTGTAGCAGGTGATGTGGTGGTAATCCGTTACGAAGGTCCCAAGGGAGGACCCGGTATGCGTGAAATGCTGAATCCCACTTCTGCAATTGCAGGTATGGGTCTTGGTTCTTCCGTGGCTCTGATCACAGATGGCCGCTTCTCCGGTGCATCCAGAGGTGCTTCCATCGGTCATGTATCCCCTGAAGCAGCAGTCGGCGGCCCCATCGCTCTGATCGAAGAGGGAGATATCATCCGCATCAACATCCCCGAACTTTCTCTGAATGTGGATCTTTCTGATGAAGAACTGGCTGCAAGAAAGGCAAAATGGCAGCCCAGAGAGCCCAAGGTAACAAGCGGTTATCTGGCCCGTTATGCCCAGATGGTAACAGATGGTGCACATGGTGCCGTGTTAAAGAGTGATCTGAGTAAATAGTTCTGAAGCATGCCGTTATCAAAGATAACAGAGCAAACAGGACTTTCGGAATTACATAGTTTGAAAAAGAGTAAGAGTGGAAAGTGAGTACTGATCATGCAGTTAAATGGTTCAGAAATTTTAATTGAATGTTTAAAAGAACAGGGTGTGGATACTGTATTTGGTTATCCGGGCGGTGCAATCCTGAATGTTTATGATGCACTTTACAAACATCCGGAAATCCGTCATATTCTGACATCCCATGAACAGGGAGCATCCCATGCAGCAGACGGATATGCAAGAGCAACCGGAAAAGTTGGAGTATGTCTTGCAACATCCGGTCCCGGTGCAACCAATCTGGTTACCGGTATTGCTACTGCATATATGGATTCTGTGCCCATGGTTGCGGTTACCTGCAATGTAGGTGTGGCTGCACTGGGTAAAGACAGTTTCCAGGAAATTGATATTCTCGGTATTACCATGCCGATTACCAAGCATAATTACATTGTAAAAGATGTTGCAACTCTGGCGGATACCGTCCGCAACGCTTTTCGTATTGCAAAAACCGGAAGACCCGGACCGGTTCTGATTGATATTCCCAAGGATGTTACGGCAGCAGTAACAGAATATGAAAGGAAAGAACCTTTCAAAGTGGAAAGAGTAACTAAAAATATTCGTGAAGAGGATCTGGCTGCCGGTCTGGAGCTGATTAATAACTGCCGGAAACCTTTTATCATGGTGGGCGGCGGTGCTGTTATTTCAGAAGCTTCCGATGAACTGGCAGAGTTTGCGGCATTGATGGATTCACCTGTATGCGATACCCTGATGGGAAAAGGTGCATTTGACGGAGAGAGCCTGAATTATACCGGTATGGTCGGTATGCATGGCACCAAGGCATCTGATATCGGGCTTTCCAAGAGTGATCTGGTTGTGGCAATCGGCTGTCGTTTCTCTGACCGTGTAACCGGCAATACAAAGACATTTGCAGAAAATGCAAAAATTCTGCAGATTGATGTGGATCCTGCCGAAATCAATAAAAATGTTAAAGTAGATGTTGCAATTGTCGGTGATATCAAGGAGGTTCTGAAGCGCCTGATCGCACGTATGGAACAGGCGGATCATTTTGCATGGATGAGTCAGGTGAACCGTTTGAAGAATACATATCCTTTGACATACAATAAAGAAGTACTGACCGGTCCTTATGTCATTGAAAAAATATATGAACTGACAAAGGGAGAGGCGATTATTACCACTGATGTCGGTCAGCATCAGATGTGGGCTGCCCAGTTTGCCAGATATAAATATCCCAGAACATTCCTGACATCCGGCGGTCTGGGAACCATGGGATATGGACTCGGCGCTGCCATCGGTGCACAGTGCGGTGTTCCGGAGAAACAGGTTATCAACATTGCAGGAGATGGCTGTTTCCGCATGAATATGAACGAGCTGGCTACCGCTGCCCGCCACAATATTCCGATCATCCAGGTGTGCATCAATAATCATGTACTTGGTATGGTAAGGCAGTGGCAGAACCTGTTCTATGAGCAGAGATATTCTCATACAGTTCTGAAAGATGCAGTTGATTTTGTCAAAGTAGCAGAGGCTCTGGGTGTAAAAGGAATTCTGGTCACAAAGAAAGAAGAAGTGATTCCGGCACTGCAGGAAGCATTGGCATATGACGGACCGATTGTAATAGACTGCCATATTGATTGTGATGATAAGGTATTCCCCATGGTATCTCCGGGAGGTAATATCGCAGATGTATTCTCAGAAGAAGATCTGCAGTCGGAAAAGTAGTCAGAAGAAGAAAATTGTATTCATTTTAATGCAAGTTCTTTAAGAATTTAAACAACTATTGATAGAAAAATAGTGACTGTGCTATAATATCAGGTATCCATTTTCTGGTTACTGTTCAGAGCCAACCTCGAAAACACTGCATGTTTCCTCGGTGTGGCGTATCCGCCAGATAGATTTACAAAAATGTGCTCATGAATGCAGGCATTCACCGCACTTTTTGTGTAAATCTGCTTGGCTCTGAACAGTAACATTTTCTGGATACCTGATATTGGCATAGACTATACAAACAGGTGATATGGTTTATGCTGTAATAAAGGAAATAGACTGCGGACTGTGTTGATGCAGTGACATGGTCCGGCAAAATTAGGAGGCGCAAGCTATGGGAAGAGTATATAACTTTTCAGCAGGTCCGGCAGTGTTACCGGAAGAAGTATTAAAAGAAGCAGCGGAAGAAATGCTGGATTATCGCGGATGCGGCATGTCTGTAATGGAAATGAGTCACAGATCTCCGATGTTTCAGAATATTATCGATGAAGCAGAGGCTGATATCCGTGAACTGATGGGCATTCCTTCCAACTACAAGGTTCTGTTTATGCAGGGTGGTGCATCACAGCAGTTCGCCATGATTCCCATGAATTTCATGAAAAACCGCGTTGCTGATTATATCGTAACCGGTGCATGGGCAAAGAAAGCATGGAAAGAAGCACAGAAATTCGGCCAGGCAAACTGCATTGCATCCAGTGAAGATAAGACATTCTCCTATATTCCCGATTGTTCGGATCTTCCGATCAGCCCCGATGCTGACTATGTGTATATCTGTGAAAACAATACCATTTATGGTACAAAGTATAAAAAACTTCCCAATACAAAGGGGAAAGATCTGATTGCGGATGTTTCTTCCTGCTTCCTGTCTGAACCCGTTAATGTAGAGGATTATGCAATGATCTACGGTGGCGTTCAGAAAAATGTAGGTCCTGCAGGTGTTGTAATTGCTGCAATTCGTGAAGATCTGATTACAGATGATGTTCTGCCCGGAACACCCACCATGCTGCAGTACAAGACACATGCAGACAATGGTTCCATGTTCAATACACCGCCCTGCTATGGCATCTATATCTGCGGCAAGGTGTTCAAGTGGTTAAAGAAGAACGGCGGTCTTTCCGCAATGAAAGAACGTAATGAAAAGAAGGCAGCACTTCTGTATGATTATCTGGATCAGAGCAATCTGTTCAAAGGAACCGTAAGAAAGGAAGATCGTTCTTTGATGAATGTTCCCTTTGTAACAGGCAACAAGGAACTTGATGCTTTATTTGTTAAGGAAGCAAAAGATGCAGGTTTTGAAAACCTGAAAGGTCACAGAAGTGTAGGTGGTATGAGAGCTTCCATTTACAATGCCATGCCTTATGAAGGTGTTGAAGCACTGGTTCAGTTCATGAAGGAATTTGAAGCAAATCACTGATTCAACAAATAAACAGGGTTCTCCCTCTTCAGACACCATCGATGTTAAATGGTGGGAGAGAGAATGAAACTACATATAAATGCTTTAAAGAGCCTGGAATTCTGATTCCGGGCTTTCAAAGCAAATATCAGATTGTATACGGAAGAGGAATCTGTATGCAAAAGAAACAGAAACAGGAAGTAGAAATTATGTATAAGATTAAATGTTTAAATCCCATTTCCCAATATGGATTAAATCTGTTGACAGATAAGTATGAAATAACAGACGATATGAATGAAGCAGCAGGTGTACTGGTACGCAGTGCAGCCATGCATGATATGGAACTGCCGGAAGGACTCGAGGCAGTAGCAAGAGCCGGTGCCGGTGTGAACAACATTCCTCTGGAAAAATGTGCTGAAAAAGGTATTGTAGTTTTTAATACTCCCGGTGCCAATGCCAATGGTGTGAAAGAACTGGTAGTTGCAGGTCTGTTTCTGGGTGCCCGTGATATTGCAGGTGGTATCAGCTGGGTAAAGGAAAATGCATCTGATCCTGCCATCGGCAAGACCATGGAAAAGGCAAAAAAAGCATTTGCCGGCAATGAAATTATGGGAAAAACCCTTGGCGTTGCAGGTCTTGGTGCAATCGGTATTCGCGTTGCCAACGTTGCCATTGAACTGGGCATGAAGGTTATCGGTTATGATCCCTATATCAATGTACAGTCAGCGCTGCATCTGTCCACCCATGTACAGGTTTGTGATAATCTGGAAGATATGGTGTCCAAGTGTGATTACGTATCCATCCATGTACCGCTTCTGGACAGTACAAAGGGCATGATCAATAAAGATGTTATGGATAAGATGAAGGATGGCGTGGTTATCCTGAACTTTGCCCGTGATCTTCTGGTAAATGATGATGATCTGGAAGCTGCCATTGAATCCGGCAAAGTAAAGCGTTATATCACAGACTTCCCCAATGCAAAGACAGCTAATATGAAGAATGTGGTTGCCATGCCTCACCTGGGTGCATCAACAGAGGAATCCGAAGATAACTGTGCCATGATGGCAGTTCGCGAAATGATGGACTATCTGGAAAACGGAAATATTAAAAATTCAGTAAATTATCCGAACCTGAATGCCGGCCCGCTGAAAGGCAGTGTGAGAATCTGTATTTTCAACAGTAATGTTCCCAACATGATCGGCCAGTTTGCAGGTGTACTGGCAGCTAATAATATCAACATTTCATCCATGGGTAACGTATCGAAAGGAAATCTGGCATATACTCTTATTGATACAGATCAGGATATTGATGATGTTATCATTGAAAAACTTATGGCAATTCCTGAAGTCTTTAAGGTTCGTGTAATCAGAAAGTAGCAGATACAAAAAGGTAAAAAAGGTGGCAGCCGCCGGAAGCAGCGTGATTTTCGCAGCATGTTTCGGCGGCTGTTTTACCGGAGGGAAAACAATGGCTATTGTAAAACCATTTTTATGCGTACATCCTTCAGATGGACATTATGAAGAAGTATCAGCCCTTCCCTATGATGTATTCAGCAGAGAAGAGGCACGTGAAGAAGTTAAAGGTAAGCCGTATTCTTTTTTAAATATTGATCGGCCGGAGACTCAGTTTTCACCCGAACAGGATATGTATGCGGACTGCGTTTATGAGAAAGCGGCCAGGATGCTGGAAGCATGGGAACAAAAAGGGATTCTGACAGAAGAAAGGGAAGCCTGTTATTATATATATGCTCTGACCATGAATGGAAGAGAACAGAATGGTATTGTAGCCTGTTCTTCCGTTGATGATTATCTGACAGGGGTGATCCGTAAACATGAGTTTACACTGGCTGAAAAAGAGATGGACCGTATCCGGCATGTGGATGCCTGCAATGCACAGACAGGACCTATTTTTCTGGCATATCGTCATCAGGATAAAATCAGCGAGCTGATTGCTGAGACCAAAAAAAGAACACCGCTTTTTGATTTTACATCAGAGGATGGAGTACGTCATGCAGGATGGAGAATAGACGATCCCGCGGTAAATGCAGCATTGGAAAAGGCATTTTCAACGATTCCACGGACCTATATTGCAGATGGACATCATCGCTGTGCATCTGCTGTTAAGGTTGCATTGAAGCGGAGAGAGGAAAAGCCTGACTATACCGGAAACGAAGAATTTAATTATTTTCTGTCGATTCTTTTTCCGGATGATGAACTTTGTATTCTTCCCTATAATCGAATTGTCCGGGATCTGAATGGTCTGACAGAAGAAGCATTTCTTGAAAGAGTTGCTGAGAAATTTGAAATCAGCAAATCGGATGCCGATGTGGTACCGACAGAGAAAGGCTGCTGTGGTATGTATCTGGATAAGCAGTGGTATCTGCTGAAACAGAAACCGGAATTTGTGCAGAATGACAGTGTGGAGCAGCTGGATGTTGCATTTTTGCAGAGGGAAATTCTGGAACCGGTTCTGGGTATTGCAGATCCCAAGAAGGATCAGCGTATTGGATTTTCCGGAGGCATCCGGGGGAATGCGGATCTGGAAAAGAGATGTCATACCGATATGAAAGTGGCATTTTCCATGTATCCCACATCGATTCAGGAGCTGTTTGCTGTGGCAGATGCACAGCGTATGATGCCCCCTAAATCCACATGGTTTGAACCGAAACTCAGAAGTGGCTTGTTCATACATAAATTCTGATTGTCCGGAACGAAAAAACGAAGATTTGTGTCCAAATCCGGAACAGATAGAATCGCGGAGAAAAATATGAAAGTTGTAATTCAGAGAGTGGAGCATGCATCTGTCACAATTGATGGGCAGATTCATGGACAGATCGGAAAAGGATATCTTGTTTTGCTGGGAGTGGGTCATGACGATGATGAGGCCACAGCGGACAGAATTGTAAAAAAAATGATCGGTCTGCGCATTTTTGCAGATGATAATGGAAAAACGAATCTTTCTTTAAAGGATGTGGGAGGCTCACTGCTTATCGTATCCCAGTTTACACTTTATGCAGATTGCAGACATGGAAATCGTCCCGGTTTTACAGATGCTGCGAAGCCGGATCAGGCGAATGCATTATATGAATATTTTGTAAAAAAATGTGCAGAACAGGTGGAAAACGTACAGACAGGAAGTTTTGGTGCAGATATGAAAGTGGAACTTCTGAATGACGGACCATTTACCATTATATTGGATTAACTGAAAAATGTGAAAAAGTTGTTAGAATTCCGGTGTGAAAATATGATATAATGGATATGGAAATTATTTATTTCAGCAGAAAGGAATTGGATTATTGGCCGGCATGGAACACGGGCATAAGAAAAAACACGGAATTCCAATACGTTTTTTGCTTTTTGTTCTGAAAGCAGTACTATCAGTTATTCTGATATTTTTCCTGTCTGTTGCAGGAATCAATTTGTATATGATAATCAGCACATCAGGAGATATTCTGACAGTGGAAGATGCCGGAGAACTGGATGATATCGACGCAATTCTGGTTCTGGGCGCATCTGTACATGGAACGAAACCCAGTGCCATGTTAAGGGACCGACTGGATCGCGGAATCGAACTGTATCAGAAAGGGATTTCAGATACGATACTGATGAGCGGTGATGCCAGTACACGGTATTACAATGAAGTTGCGGCAATGGAACTGTATGCAATGGAAGCAGGTGTTCCGGAAACAGCCATTATCAAAGATCCGGAAGGACTATGTACGTATGAAAGCATTGATAATGCAGCAAATCGATATGGTCATCGGAAAATTCTGATCGTAACGCAGAGATATCATATCTACAGGGCAATATATCTTGCGGAAAAATCGGGAATGGAAGCATATGGTGTAGTGTGTCAGGAACAGCAGTATAAAGACCAGAATGCCAGAGAACTGCGCGAAATAGCAGCAAGGTGCAAAGATTTTCTGATTGTCATGATGAAGCAATATCCCTTTTTATTTCCTGAAGGATGGTCAGAAAAACTGATGGATCTGGCATAAAAAAGCAAAAAATGAAGAGATGGAACATTTCTAAAACAGGCAGTTTGCTTCGTTATAAAAGACGAATCCTACTGCCTGTTTTCGTTGTTACGAAATAAAAAATAAAACAAAAAATGTATCATTAGCACAATTAAATTACAATCAATTCATGAATCGTAGTAAAAAGTGGTAATAGTAACGAAAAAAAACAGGGAAAATATACAAAATTACTAAACGAATGGTATCAGGACAAAAAAAGAGAAAAAAATAGTTCATAATGTATATTTTATTCATTTTTTCAATAAAAAATTAATACAAAAAAACTAATAGAAAGAATCTATAAATATTATAAGATGTACGAAATACTTGTTTATTCTTTTATACAATGTTAAAATATGGTCAATATGATAATTAACATGCATATTTGAAAAAGGATACGGAAATATTGCAGAAAAACGGGGTTGTTTTTGCAGATAAATGAGTATATTCTTTCAGCTTTATATGTATGTTGCAAATATCCTGAGTAATGTTCGGCAGTTTGCGCTGTGTATATGGACAGCAGATTGCCGGATAATTATGTGGATTCATATTCTATTGATTTGTCTTTATCAAAGATAGAGACAATGGGGAACGATTTGGTTTTAAATCAAAGAGGAGGTAAAAAGATGAGTGCTGTTAAGACAACAATTCCTTTCAAGGGCACCCCTGAGCAGGAAGCGGAACTGAGAAAACTGATCGCTGCTCATAAGGGCCAGAAAGGTG
>JBJELP010000189.1:0-2218 GCA_051879215.1 Lachnospiraceae bacterium | reverse complement strand
ACAGCATTACCAATAATACTTTCTGCCGCAAGCAAGTTAACCTCAGCCGATTCCGGCGTTCCTTCCATCATATCAATGATGCCTTTGCTCAGCTTGCAGATACCATAATCAAGAGAGGTATCTGACAGATGCTCCAGCACTAATGATTCATACTGTTCCAATACAATCTTGGCATTGTCCACATCCTTTGCCAGCAACAGTATATTGATAAGGTTCATCATCTGCTGCAGGGTATCATGGGATTCGGTTAGTCCCAAGTGTGCATATTCCATACGGATATCAAAGGCTGTACGGAGTGCATTGGCTGCCTCATTTCCACGCTTCATCAGCAGATAAGTGTTGGAAAGGTTGTTGTACAGATTGGATAGCAGGTTTGCAGTTCGCATATCTGCATCTTTAGTATGAAGCTTTTCCATGATGTTGATTGCCTTTTCACGCTTCTTAACTGCATTTCCATAATCCTTTTTCAACAGAAAACACTCTGCCTTATAATCCAGTAGCAATGCCCTGTCACATGGAGAATCCAGTTTGTATTCTTCCATAAGGTAGCTGATTCTATCAGTTAGTTTCGGCAGGTAATCCGATACAAGGTATTTGTTCAGATATGGGAACATATCCTGTAAAAACAGTAAGAAATATCCACCATCATCTACTATAATGCGCTCTGATACACTGATAAGGGAAGCAATGATATTTTCCGGTCTGCGAAGTTCCAAGCCATGTGCCAGGCAGACAAGGTGGAGGCTATTAAGCAGAGTCTGGCAGGCAGTCACGGTTGGTATGGTTTCAATGGAAATCACTTCCTGTAACAGTGGATGCAGGCTAATTTTCTTGTTATCTGTATCTTCGTTTATAAATCCGTATTTGATAAGGTGGTTTACATCCGCAAGGTTATCAAGTCTCATCCAGTTCTTGAAGCTATTCTTTAATATGCCGGAAACCGGTAGCAGAGACAGATTGCGAAGAATGTCCAATTGCTGATTGGACAATTTACCAAGTTGTAGGAGCTTTCGTAAATGCTCGATCATCAGTCCGTTAGTAAAATCATCATCTTTATACAGTTCCACATCTTCCCCTGAGGCGATATTCAGTCCACAGGTTCTCAGTTCAGCAAGCAGTTCTTCCGGTTCCATGCCGCTGGCTGTAAGGGATAATGCAGACAGGCATACAGTAAGGGTGTGACAGCCCACCGTCTGGATAATGTCCTTTACTACATCTTCAGAACCCTTTGCAGAAGGGCAATGCTTATAAAACAGTTCTACAAGCTCTGTATCTGTGTCCATTTCAGAAACCTTTACCGTCTCAAACTGAGAGATATTGCACCGGCTGGTAACCAGTATCTTACAGTTCAATTTTATAAATTCCTTAAAGAAAGCATCCTCTTTTGGCAGGACATTGAAGTTGTCAATGATAATGAGACTGTCAGAGTGGAGCTTTTTTAATAGTTTCATATGCCTGTCAAGGAGCATATCTTCGCTCATGTCCGCGGTATCGTCGCTAATTTCCATCTGAGCAACACATTTCTTTAAATCACCATCGTAAAATAAGTGAATGATGTTGGTGTATTTCTTTTCATTCTTTTTGGCATAGACCTTTGCCAGTTCACTTTTACCCATACCGGCAGTGCCGGTGATAAATACAAGATTGTTTTCCTGCAAAGCTTTGCTAACGACCTTTATTTCCTCTTTTCTTCCGAGAAAATAGCGGTTTACAGAAGGAAGCTTGTTACTCAGAAGAATATCCGACAAATCAGGCGATAACAGGGTGTGTCTGCTGTCATGGTCATTTAATATGGCGTAACGGACAAGAGCGGTAATAAACTCGGCATCATCTGTTATCAGGGCAAATTCATCAGCCTTTTTTGTACCAATTACATCCACACTGTCCATAACCAATTCTAAAAGAAGTTTTCTTGTGGCAGTCACATTGATAAGGTTTGGAATTACATCTTCCTGAATATTATCCTGAATGCCGTCAAATCCACAATTGTCATAAAAGCACAATATTTCCTTGGGTATCGGGCGTTCTCCGGTACACCATCTGCTGTAGGTTACATTTTTCTCAAAATCTTCTTTTTCAAATAAATCCATGTTGCACAGGCAGTCGTAGAAGATATCTTCAATCATCTGGTACTGTGCATAAGTTTTCTTTTTATTTTCCAATAACACTCCGATTACGTTGGAGAAGGTAATGCGGTTCTGCAATTCATCACTTCCTA
>JBJELP010000188.1:0-9460 GCA_051879215.1 Lachnospiraceae bacterium | reverse complement strand
GAATCAACTGGCAGAATATGCCGAATGAAAGGAGATTTTCATGGATCAGAACCGTTCCAGATGTGATAATGGAAGATTTCAGATGAACAGAGCCGGTCAGAATCAACAGAGCCGAACCTGGCAAAATCATGATAACCGGATGATGCAGAATAACAGAAATTCCTGTGATTGCGGGAACACACAGAAGCCTGTGAAAAATGAACCTGCCTGTCGGACAGAATGTGAAATGCAGAGCGTGCATCTTGCCATGGCCTATATGCCCTGGCAGAAATTCGGAGAAACCTTCAGCTGTTCGGATGGTTTTCAAAAAGGAACTATTTTCCCGGAATTGTATAAACCGTTTCTGAGAGGAGGCTGTGGAAAATAATGAAAGAACGTCATGCGATGTTAATGAAAATCAGTGAAATCGGCTTTGCCCTGTTTGATCTGATTTTATTTCTGGATACCCACCCGGAAGATGAAAAAGCCTTTTCATTGTTTGAAGAATACAATAAAAAATACAGAGAGATTCGAAAAGAATATGTGGCACTGTACGGTCCTCTGACCGCTTCGGATGTTAATACCGGAAGACCCTGCGGATGCAATGAAAGCCGTTATCGTAAATACACCTGGACCTGGGGAGAGGGTCCGATGCCCTGGGAAGGAGGTTGTTAACGTATGTGGATCTATGAAAAAAGACTTGAATATCCGGTAAATATCAAAAATCCGGATCCCAGACTGGCACAGGCTATCATGTCTCAGCTGGGAGGACCCGACGGGGAACTGGGAGCATCCATGCGTTATCTGAATCAGAGATATTCCATGCCGCAGGCAGAAGTGGCAGGGCTTCTGACGGATATCGGCACTGAGGAACTGGCTCATCTTGAAATCGTGGCCGCCATCATATACCAGCTGACCAGAAATCTTTCCATGAAAGAAATCAAGGAAGCCGGTTTTGAACCGTATTATGTGGATCATACCACAGGCATCTGGCCCATGGCAGCCTCCGGCCAGCCCTTCAGCTCCGCGCAGTTCCAGTGTACCGGCGATCCCATCGCAGATCTGTATGAAGATATGGCAGCAGAACAAAAGGCCAGAAAGACATATGATAATATCCTGCGTCTGACCTGTGATCCCGATGTCTGTGATCCCATCCGTTTCCTGCGGGCACGTGAAGTGGTGCATCTGCAGCGGTTCGGCGAAGGCCTCCGCATGGTACAGGAACAGCTGGATTCCAGAAATTATTATATGTGCAATCCTTCATTCGACAAAGACTGCGGCTGCAAGTGATGATCATAAAAAGTAAATGAAAGTCTGAACATGCGGTGTCTGTCCGAAAGGAGTCTTCGTTTGAATAACGGGATTCGCTTAACGATAGATACCGCTTTCCAGTTCTTCCATCCACATCAGCATATCGTAGCTGGTATCATCGAACAGCTTCACGATGATACCGTAAGGGTTTTCATCTCCGGAGAATGCATTCGCCTCATCCGTATCCACATGCATGGCAAGGCGGAAGCTTTTGTTGACACGGACAACCACATCAGCAAAAATCATGGCTCTTTCATAGCTTTTTGTGATTACACAAACCAGATCGTTATCCCGGACATTCATATGAATGGCCTGTTCCGGTGTCATATGAATATGACGCTTAGCAACAATAACACCTTTTGAAATATCCAGAGAACCGCATTTTCCGATCAGGGTACATCCGGGTGTTCCTGCAATGTCTCCGGACTGACGGATGACACCGGGAATTCCCAGTTTTCTGGAATCGGTTAAAGATATTTCAACCTGCGTTTCATTTCGGAAAGGGCCGAGAATACTTACTTTTTCAAATTCCCCTCTGGGACCTTTTACCGTCAGCTGTTCATTGGAAAGATACTGTCCGGGCTGGCTCAGTTCTTTTTTTACCGTCAGTTCGGCACCCGGTCCGTAGAGTTTTTCAAAATCTTTTCTGGTGATATGAATATGTCGTGCCGAAGTTTCAATCGGGATTTTATATAACATGACAAAGTCCTTTCTATTGTTTAAACACAGTAAATACAATTCAAATCGACGCTTGCAGAGATCTGGCGACGGATTCGGTCTGCGAAGCAAACATTTTCCTGTTTGAATCCATGCTGAAAATTCAGATTCCATGCGAATGAAGTGTATCAGACATTATAAAAAAAATCAAGGGGTTCTCTTTGTCAGTTTACCATGTAAAAGCAACAGCAATGTAATCAGATCGGTCACAATTTGAGAAGTTATATTCACTTGAAACGGATTTTGTGGTACAATACGGGGGAAAAATGAATTCGAAAGAATGACAGGAGGTACGTCATGGAACGAAGAGGGTACTATCATCAGAAGTTTGGCGGACAGTATATGCCGGAAGCACTGATGGGTGCTTTGTCAGAAATGGAAGGGGAGCATCAGTTTGTTGCACAGGACCAGTGTTTTACCAATGAACTGAACTATTTCTGCAACGTCTACGGAGGGAGAAAAACACCTTTATATAAAGCGAGACTCTTATCCAAAAAATATGGTCCGGATATCTATCTGAAAAGAGAGGATCTGCTTCCTTACGGCGGAAGCAGTTTTGAAGCCATTGCCGGACAGATGATTATCGGAAAGCGAATCGGAAGAAGAACGGTGCTGATCCCCATCTATCAGGCAGATCACGGCTGCATCGCATCTGCACTGGCAGCTGCCAACGGCATGAAATGTCATGTCATGATGCCGGAACAGCTGGCAGCGGATCACAGCAGAGAAGTTTCTGAAATGCAGCTGAATCATGCGGAAGTCACTCTGGTAAAGGGGAATTTTGAAGATGCCTGTGAAGCCGCATGGAAGATATGGATTCAGAAGCAGCCCGGAACCGTGTACATATTTACAAGGGCAGCAGGCCCTCACCCTTATCCGATGATGGTGAGAGAATACCAGAAAGTAATCGGAGAAGAAATAAAAGAACAGATTCAGGAAAGCTGCGGAAGACTTCCGGAACTGATTGTGGCAGCAGCAGATATGGACGGTTCTGCCGTCGGCACTTTCTATCCTTTCACTGAAGAAACAGGTACCAGACTTGTTGCGGTGGAAAAGGAAGAAAATCCGGTGCTGGACAAAGGAACACCCGGCATCTCACAGGGAATGTGCTCCCTGTTTATTCAGGATGAGAAGGGCAGATGCCTCGGAAGCCGGAATGCAGATATGGTTTTTCCCGCCGGTGCAGAGCCGGAACTGGCAGCAATGGCAGCGGAAAAGAAAGTAGATATCGTTACGGTTACCCGGGAAGAGGCCCGGGCAGCAGCATTGGAACTGGCAGCTCTGGAGGGGATTTTCCCGGATGAAAACAGTGCCTATGCCTTGGCAGAGGCCATCCGGACAGCGGGTAATTACCGACTGGATGAAAATGTTGTTGTGGTACTGTCAGGACGTCCTTCTCAGAAATGGATGGATGAATGTCTCGGAAAGAAGGTGGAACAGTGAATCGTTTAATTCAGTTATTAGATAAGAACCAGTCATCAGGCGAAAAACTGATGATCATGCGTCTGAATCAGAGTCTGATTCCGTCAAAGGAAATCGAATCAGCCGTTCAGATATTAAAAGAAAGCGGATTTCGTGCCGTGTGTCTGGTATGCGATGAAGATATGGAGGCCTGCCTGAAATCAGCTGCTGAATTTGCAGCAAAGGATATGTCCGTTATTCTCGAAACGGATTTCCATAAAGTTTTCCTTTACGGAATTCCGGACTTTGCCAGACAGGCTGCTGCAAGCAGCGTTTCCGGTATTCGTGTACCGAATCTGCCCTTTGAAGAGCAGGGGCAGCTTGCAGTTTACCTGTTGGATGAGGAAGGACCTTTCCTGATCCGGGAAATATCCGCATCTTCCGGTGACCGTATTGTTCAGAATATGCAGTTTGCAAGAGGACTGATCTGGTGTACCAATCAGGGAAATCTGGATTTCCTTTCCGGTCTGGATGGCGATCCTTATATGTTTTATCTGTTTGCAGCAGATGCTGCGGCAACACAGCCGGTTATCATCGATTTCGGCAGCACATGCAGAGCTGACATGGAAAGCTATCTGGAAGTGGTATCTGGTGCAGTTGCAGGCAGCGGTCTGGCTGAACAAATGCAGTCCTGCGGCTATTCAGCTGATGTACTGAAGTCCTACTGCGGACAGTTTCAGAAATAATTCCTGATAACTTATACCAGCATGGAAACGGATCGGCTTTCCACATCATAGAAATATATGGTGTCGGAAAGCTTTTCCGTTGCAGCAACATCATGCAGGTTGATCTCGCGAACCATTTCTTCCAGATTTTCCACCGTAAAGCAGTCATCCTCCTTTGCAGGGAGAAGTATCATTTCATGAATACTGCTGGGCAGAATATAAAAACTGCTTCCAATCCGATCAGCGGCCTGAACCAGTGCATTTTCGTATAAGATGACAGCTGCTCCGTTGGACCGGCTGGTATTGGTCAGAACGAACATGTCTGACTGCCCGGCATCCGCAGTGTATTGATCCATAATATCATCGGCCATCAGAGAAATGGTTTCCTCTGTCAGCATGCCTTCATCGGATATTTTTTCCAGCTCTTTGTAGAAAGAAGCATGATAACGGAGATCTTCCATAATCATTTCCCGCATCATGGACTCCAGTGTAGTAAAACTGATATCCAGCATACGTGGTGTGTTGTATACTGCCAGTGCGTAAAGCGTATCCGTATCTGTCTGCCACATTTCCATATGTTCGTTGGTTATGATTGCGGTTGCACCGGCATATCCGTTTCTTTCCAGAAGAAGATAAAAGATAATGGCCAGATCCAGATAGCGGATATGCGGAATGGTTTTCAGCAGTTCCGAATTTGCATCATAGTTGATCAGTTTAAAAGCCACAAGATTTCTGGCACAATTGAAATTCATAATATCATCGGTATTGATATGAAACTGGTTTCTGCTGGTTTCATAAACTTCAGTGATTTCACGGATGATACTGTTCAGCGATGCCCCATTCTGATATCTGCTGTAATAATCATTCAGATAAATGGATGGTGAAATGGATTCCCCTTTCGGCAGGATGGTAAGCGCATCCAGGTGTACATTGTTATTTTTCAGAACGGAATGAATCTGAATCGGCACATCAGGTCCCATCAGTTCGGTAAATGAGTTTCGGATATAGTTTTTGAAACTGTCGTATAACATATAAAATTCCTCCGATAAATAGAAAAGATTCTTTCATTTCTGTCGGGCTCAGAAAAACAACGGTTCCGTCAGGACATGAAACAGACAGGTCACAGCGGAATAAATAAAAAAGGACTATATTAAAAGGCAAAAACAACATAACACAATAAGACTATTGATGTCAACAAAAAAATAAAAAAAAGACTTGATTTTTTTTGATAAACTGTTTATACTGTTGAAGATGCATCTGTAGCTCAGTGGATAGAGCAGTGCCCTCCGGAGGCATGTGCGCAGGTTCGACTCCTGTCAGATGCATTTTTTCGTGCAAAAATGTGGGCGGACACACATTTTTACGGGCAGATTATGGAGAGATTCAGCGGTGATTTCTCTGCCTGTCTGTTTTCTTTCGTCTTTTTTAACTTGCAATTTCACAAGTTATCTGATATCATGTTGATAATCAGTGATACGATACGTAGTTATTGAGAGGAATTTTTGCTTTTAGCACATAAGGAGGAATCATATGATGAAAGGCAGCGATGCTGAACATATGAGCAGAAAAGGACAGATGTTTTTGAAGCATACAGCTTTATTGCTGGTATTCACATGTATGTTTTCTTTTATTCTGTCAGGATGCTCATCATCCACAAAAGGTGGAAAAACAGACGGTGAATCTTCTGTAATACCGATCACCAATGATTCAGATGAAGTAAAGGATGCAGCAATCGAATTAACGGAAGAAAAGGATTCTGCAATCACTGAACTTTTTAAAACGTATTTTAATGATCTGAAGGCAGGAGATGCTGCAGCACTTGGGAAGATCATGGTCAACGCACCGGATCAGGAAACGGTAAGTAAGGAAATCGAGTATATTGAAGACTATCAGAATATCAGATGCTATTCCAGAACAGGTCTGCTGGAAGGAACCTATGTGGTGTTTGTTTATTATGAAGTAAAGTTTAAAAACATTGATACACTTGCTCCCAGTATGATCAGAGAGTATGTATGCACCAACGAAGACGGCGCACTTTTTATCAACAATGGCGATGTGGACGGTGAAATCGCTGCATGGCTGGATGAAGTACAGAACAGTGACAGTGCGGCTGCACTGGTGGCTGATGTGAACAATGCACTTGCTTCTGCAGCAGAATCCGATGAAAAGCTCAGCGCTCTGATTGCAAAGCTGCATGAAGGCGTACAGGAAGGAAACGGTGAATCATCGGCGGCTCCTGAAACTTCTTCACCGGAAAGCTCTCAGCCGGCAGAGACTACAGCAGCTGAAATGACACCTGCGGAGACCACCCCTGCAGAAACCACAGCAGCGGAAACCAAACCGGAAGTGAGTTACACACCCTTTGACTCGGAAAAGCAGGTTACGGCAAAGGTGAATGTATTTATCCGAAAAGGCCCTTCCAAAGATGCGGAAATCGGCAGCAGACTGATTGGTGGTTCCAGTGTGACTGCTGTAGGTACAGATGGTGACTGGACAGTCGTTAAATACAGCGGAGGACTGGGTTATATTCTTTCAGAAAATCTGCAGTAGGATTCCATCAGCGGGATGCCTGTCAGAGTATTATTGGAATGAAAGAATCCTGAGGGATTCTGTGTGAAAAGAAAGGAGGTGCATCATGCATCTCCTTTTCGATGTATAAAAGAAGAACAGAGCAGGGAATAGAGTATGGATGTAAAAGAATTTGATTATGAACTGCCGGAAGAACTGATTGCCCAGGATCCGCTGGAAGACCGGGCTTCATCCAGACTTCTGGTGTTGAATAAAGAAACAGGAGAGATCGAACATAAGCATTTCAGAGAGATCAAATCATATCTGAAGGCAGGAGATGTTCTGGTGATTAATAATACAAAAGTAATTCCGGCCAGACTGTATGGTGTAAAAGAAGGTACAGGTGCTGCCATTGAAATTCTTCTGTTAAAAAATAAGGGCAATGATACGTGGGAAACTCTGGTGAAACCGGGAAAAAAGGCAAAACCGGGTACGGTGATTGATTTTGGAGATGGACTTCTGAAAGGGGAAGTTGTTGACATCGTGGAAGAAGGGAACCGTCTGATTCATTTCCGATATGAAGGTATTTTCAATGAAATACTGGACCAGCTGGGGCAGGTTCCGCTTCCTCCGTATATCACACATAAACTGGAAGACAGAAGCCGGTATTCGACGGTCTATGAAAAGTATGAGGGTTCTGCGGCGGCTCCCACAGCCGGACTGCATTTCACAAAAGAACTGCTGGCAGAAATCCGTGGGATGGGTGTGGAAATTGCAGAAGTCACCCTTCATGTGGGTCTGGGAACCTTCCGTCCGGTTAAAGTGGATAAAGTGGAAGAGCATCATATGCATTCGGAATTTTATTCCATCGAAGAGGATCAGGCCGCTGTGATCAATCGCGCAAAAGCAGAAGGCCGCAGGGTCATTGCTGTCGGAACAACCAGCTGCCGTACGCTGGAATCGGCTGCAGATGCAAAAGGTCATGTAAAGGCAGGAAGCGGCTGGACGGATATTTTTATTTATCCCGGATTTGAGTTTCAGATTCTGGATGCGCTGATTACCAATTTCCATCTTCCGCAGTCCACTTTGCTGATGCTGATTTCCGCACTGGCAGGGAAAGAAAAGATTATGAATGCCTATAAAGAAGCAATTGCTCAGAAATATCGTTTTTTCAGTTTTGGGGATGCGATGTTTATATATGATGGAGGAAAGTCGGATGGAACCGGTGAGGCTGAATAAATTTTTAAGTGAAGCAGGAGTATGTTCCCGCCGTCAGGCAGATACTATGATCAGTGAAGGCAGAGTCACTGTGGATGGTGTTCCGGCACAGACTGGCATGAAAGTGACACCGGATATGGAGATTCTGGTGGATGGAAAGCAGGTTGCAAAAGGGGCGGGACCGATTCTGCTTGCGGTGAATAAACCCAGAGGAATCGTCTGTACAACGGCAGAAAAGGAAAAGGATAATATTGTAAAATTTCTGAATTACCCCACAAGGGTGTATCCCATCGGACGGCTGGACAAGGATTCGGAAGGTCTGATTCTGATGACCAATCAGGGAGATCTGGTAAATCGCATTCTCAGAGGTTCCAATCATCATGAAAAAGAGTACATTGTTCAGGTCAACAAACCGATTACGGAGAAGTTTCTGCGGGCCATGCGGGAGGGTGTTCCGATTCCTGATACCAACAGGGTACGCCGCGGCAGTACGGTGCTGGAAGACGATGAAGCGCCTTTTATTCTGACCAGACCCTGTACCGTTGAAGCAATTAATAAGAATACCTTTCGTATCATTCTGACCCAGGGACTGAATCGGCAGATCCGTCGGATGTGTGAGTATCTGGATTATCGGGTAACGGATCTGAAGAGGATTCGTGTGCTGAATATTCAGCTTGGAAAACTGGAAACCGGAAAATACAGGGAAATTACCGGTTCGGAGTATGAGAAACTGATGAAACTGTTGGAAAATTCTTCCAGCCTGTCATATCGTGAAAGGACAGAAGGCTGAATTTGAAATCATAAAAAAGGATATGGAAATGGATAGGAATAAAAAACAGCGAATTGAGGAACTTGTCCGTATTTTGAATGAAGCATCGGAAGCATATTACAATGACAAAGATGAAATTATGAGCAACTTTCAGTGGGATGCGCTGTTTGATGAACTGACGGCTCTGGAAGAGGAAACCGGATATATTACGGAGAACAGTCCCACACAGAATGTGGGATTCGAAGAAACCAGCAGCGATGGAATCAAAGAAGAACACGAATATAAGGCATTATCACTGAAAAAAAGCAAAGATGTGGGCGATCTGCGTCAGTGGGCAGGGGACAGACCCATCTGGATTTCCTGGAAACTGGATGGAATTACACTGGTTGCCACATACGATGGTGGAAAACTGACCAGACTTCTTACCAGAGGGAACGGAACCATTGGTACCAACATCACTTATCTGGCATCTCAGATCAAAGGGCTTCCGATGAAGGTTTCATATAAAGGGCATCTGGTTGTCCGCGGTGAAGCAGTGATTTCCTACGATGATTTCAATCGTCTGAATGATACGATTGAAAATGAAGAGGAACAGTATGCCAATCCGCGAAATCTGGTGGCAGGCACACTGGCACTGGATCGGAAACGGGCAAAGGAAGTGGCCGAGCGCTGTGTTTCTTTCCATGCGTTTACACTGGTTCATATTGATGAAGAGATTGTATCCTGGGGAGAACGGATGGATCTTCTGCAGAAACTGAAATTTTCTGTTGTGGAAAGGGAACGGACCAGTGCAGATCAGTTACAGGAACGGATCGAGAAATGGACGGAAACC
>JBJELP010000187.1:0-2226 GCA_051879215.1 Lachnospiraceae bacterium | reverse complement strand
AGGGCCGGCAGACATGCCCTCTACACCAAAGAACACATACACAGAAGGAAGAATCATCATACCAGCCAGAAAGGCCACACCGGTATCCATAATCTCAATCAGGGATACGGATTTCCCCAAATCCACATCCGGCTTCACATAGGAACCGTAGGTGATCATGATTCCCATGGACACACTCAGGGAGAAAAACAGCTGACTCATGGCATCCAGGGTGATCTGCAAAAACCGTGAAACCGTCATGCCGGACCAGTCCGGAGTGAGGTATAATTTTAGTCCCTGCAGTCCCGTACGGACGGTTCCCACATCCGTCCCATTCCGCAGGGTCAGGGAATAAATGGCAATTCCCATCACCAGAACAAGAAGAATCGGCATCATGGTTTTGGAAACACGCTCAATGCCTTTTTCCACGCCAATATACACGATAAAGGCCGTTATCAGCATAAACACCAAACCATACCACACGGAGCCGGGGGATGTAATGAAGCCGGTAAAACAGTCGTCCTTTGCAGCGGTTTCAACTCCGCCGGTCAGGAAAAGAATGATGTATTTCAGAATCCAGCCGCCAATGACTGCGTAATAGGTCATAATCAACACCGGCACCAAAAAGGTAAGAACGCCCAGGAATTTCCATTTGGAGCTCATGCTTTCATAAGCATAGATGGCACTTTTCCCGGTTCTTCGTCCGATGGCGATGTCCGTGGTCAGCAGTGTAAAGCCGACAGTAACAATCAGCGCCAGATAGATGATCAGGAACACACCGCCGCCGTCCTTTGCCGCCAGATAGGGAAAGCGCCAGAGGTTTCCGACTCCCACCGCACTGCCCGCAGCCGCAAACACAAATCCAAGCTGTCCGGTAAAACCGCTTTTCTTTTTCACTTCTGTTTCCTCTTTTCTTTGCCCGTTTTGAGATTTCGTCTTGACACCTCCATAGAATAACACTAAAATACGGATAAATACAGTTTAATCTGTTTATCTTTGAGATTAGAAATATTTAATCAGAGAGGACCATCCATGGATACTTTTTCTTATCGTGTTGTCCTGACCATCGTGCAGTATAAAAGCTTTCAGAAAGCGGCAGAGCTTCACAATGTCACCCCTCCTGCTGTCAGCCATTTGGTGAAGCAGCTGGAACAGGAATTCGGTTTCTCTCTGTTCGTGCGCAGCCGCCACGGGGTATCCCTCACCACCACCGGAGAATCCGTTCTGGGATTGATTCAGGGCATTGTTCAAAAAGAGGATCAGCTGAACCAAATGATCGGATCGCTGAACAGTTTGGACAAGGGCCATGTCCGATTGGGAATCTTCAACTCAATGTGCAAATATCTGCCGGAACTGATACAAAGCTTTCATAAAAAATACCCCCATATCACCTTTGAAATCTTTCAAGGGTCATATGAGGATATTATTGACTGGTTGAAAACCGGCGTGACAGATATCGGCTTTCTGTCAAAGACTGTCAATCCTGGTTTCCCGTTCTATGAGATCTTTTCCGATCCGCTGATGTGTATTCTGCGCAAGGGAACCAAAACTTCATCGGAAACAGAAATTCCCCTGGAAAGTCTTGTGAACACTCCATTTGTCATGCAGCGGGAATCCTGTGATGCGGATGCCAGGAGGATCATGGACCAGCTGCACCTGGATGTCCGAACCGTATGTCATGTGGTAGACGATAAAACAACAGTGGAGATGGTAAAAGCAGGTTTCGGATTCGCAATCATGCCCCTGCTGACCATGTATGGCTTCGAGGAGGAAGTACAGATGCTTCGGATTGTTCCCCCTGAAAAACGAATCATCGGTGTATCTGTCCGGGATGAAAATGATTTGTCCCCGGCAGTGAGAAAGACATTTGACTATATTAAAGCGTATGATTTTTCCCAATCCTTGAAGTTTTCCCAGCGCCCGGACTGCTGGCATGGGGATATCAATAGGACTGACCAGGAATGCGATGGACAGTAGGATCAACCCGTACTTGACAGAGTATTACAGACAATACAAGGTTAATCTAAAAAGCCGGAAGGAGATTTCTTCCCTCCGGCTTCCTGCAAAATGAACTTCTGGCGTAACGCACCGTCACAATCAGTACCTGCTTTTGTGCTTCGTCAACTCGGTAAATGACGATGTAGTTCTTTACCATGAGCTGCCGATACCCGCTGTTTGCAAAGGAGCCGGTACGGCGCTCTGAACAGCGGTATGGCAGGTATTCCAGCGACAAGATTTCGGATTCCA
>JBJELP010000186.1:0-9571 GCA_051879215.1 Lachnospiraceae bacterium | reverse complement strand
CGATACCACCATATACCAAAAAAAATTATGGCACAGATAAAAAAAGAAAGAAATATAATAAACACAAAAAAGGATGTCGCAATCTGATGATTAAAAAGTACCGTACACATTGCCATTACAAAGTAAATGCAAAATACCGTACACAGCAGTTTTCTATGACGGAACGGTGTCTGTTTATAACGGTTTATAACAGGATCCAGCAAACAGATCAGCAGATACAAAAAGAACCATTCCAGCGGCCCGATCAGCAGATCCGGCCATTGGAAATAATCAATCAAAACAGCTGTACTGGATCGTTTTTCCAGAACATTCACCAGACAAAGACAAAAAAAACCGGTAAGGGTTACTGCCCAGTCTGTAACCATAGCTGCCAGCGCAATTCTCAGAATTTCTCCTTCGAAGGTATAAAGGAATAAAACATAGGACAATATCCCCATAACGAAAGCAACAACGGTAACAAAGGTATGATACCAGCCTTCCTTTCCGTAATAATACGGCAGAAGATGCTGACAAATCAGATTATATAATAGCAGTCTTCCGATAATACTGTATATCCAGAAGACCCGCATATTTCTTTTTCTGTCCAGTAATTTACACACAAAAAGTACGATACCTACAAGATTAAAACTGCAAAACAGAAGCAGACGGCAGCCGCTGCTGATCAGCCACAGGATTTCCTCATTCATCTGAAACCATCCTTCCTGCCTCGTTTTCCTGAATTGTAAGACTCACACGACATTGAAACAGATTGGTTTCTTCATCTGTACCGGTCTCCCGTTTTCCATGGTATTTTTCAATCAGTGAATCAATGATTTTTATTCCGATTCCATGTTCTTCTTTATTGGCTTTTTTCGTATAAAATGTCACCTTCACACCGGGCTGTATCCGATTCTGCACATCGATCCATACGGTCTGTTCTTTTCTTCCCATGGAAAACCAGATCCCATGGGGAAATTCTGCCGGAATCCGTTCATTTTCTTCTATGGCATTGTTCAGCAGATTGTGCAGAAGTCCAACCATATCGAACTCTGCAATATCGTCATAGGAGGTGTCCTCCACCTGGATATCCAGAGGAATCTGCTTTGCTTCACACTGCTGCTTTTTCAATACCAGAACGGAATCCAGTATTTCATTTCTGCAGTATCTGGTCTTTTTCAATTCCTGATAACGTGTTTCCAGATTCCCCATATATTCTTTAATCTCAGAAGATTCTCCACGCTGTTTCAGAATCCATTCCAGAGTCTGAATATGACCTGCCAGATCATGCCGGTATCGTCTGACCGCTTTCAGCTGGCTTTGTATCACTTCATAAAACTCCTGCATGGACAGTAAATATGCTTCTTTCAGCTGATTTTCCTGCCTTGTCTTTTCCGTATGGATCATAACAGAAAATACGGCAAACACAATTGCTATTAAAATACAGTACATCAAAAAAAGATTCACTTCGCCACTTCCCCATTTTATCATTCTTATTGGTTTCTCAGCACCAGTGCAACACCGGTACCGGTCTCTTCTTTCCGGATTTTTTCAGTTCCGTCATATGTCCTGATACAGCGGCGAATTGTTTTAACCGGTATCCTGTCCTTCGCCCTGTCATTGCAGAAGAATTCGATCAGCAGCTGATTTTTCACGGCAGCGGTATGAAGACGGATGCTTCGTCTTTCTGATCCGGGATTCTTTTTACTGCCCTGAAGTCCCCAGTTCAGCAGCACTATATACAACTGCATCAGATCCTTTTCGTCGATTTTTCCAGGCTTATATCCATACATGGAGCAGTCAAAATCAATTCCTTCTTCCCGGTATTTTTCAGCATAATAACAGAATACAGCATCCATCATCCAGCTGTCACAGTAAATCCCCCGTTGGATTTCCCGATACTCTGTCTGCAATCGTTCAAGATACTCCGCAATCTTCCGGTCTGCAGCCGGACTCTGTTCCATCCGTACAATTTCCTCCATCTGTCCGGCAATCTCACGCTGGGATTCTTCCATTTTCCAGATCTGTCCATGTACCGCTGAATAATGAACTTCCATGTCCTGCAGCTGAATATTCAACAGTGCCTGTTCCGCTGCAATCCTTCGCCGATACCTCCATACACCGAAAAAAATCAAGGTACAGCCGAAAATTGCAGTAATAAACAGATAAATATATACCTCTGTCGCAACCAGATGATTTAAGAAAGATGTACTGGTTGCCGATCCGAAGTAAATGAAAAATATAATCCACAGAATTTTTCTGTGACGAAAGGGGGTCTGTTTATAACGGTTAATAAAAGGGGTCAGAACATAAAACAACAGATACAGACAACACCATTGAACCACTCCAATCAGCAGATCCAGCCATTGGAAATAGTCCAGCAAAGTCGCTTCATTCGCTCTTTTTTCCAGAATATTCACCACATACAGTCCGAAAAATCCTGTCATACCCACTGTCAGATCGGATAGCATACCTGCCAGTGCAATTCTTAAAAATTCGCCCTCAAATGTATAATAAAACACGGCATAACTCAGAATTGCCATAATCAAAGAAATGATGGGAAAAAAGTTCTGAAACCAGTTTTCCTTTCCGAAAAAATACGGAAAAAAAGTCTGACAGCACACATTATAGAATAATGCTGCCCCAATAAAACCATATATGCAGAAAACCCACAGACTTCTTTTTCGAGCTGTCAGTTTATGCATAAAATAAATCACACCCAGCTGATTGAAACTGCAAAACAGAAACAGACGAAAACTGCCGCTGATCAGCCACAGGATTTCCTCATTCATTCGCAAAACATCCTTCCTGCCTGTTATTTTACATCTGTGTCAACGCCCATTCCATAAAAGCAGTTTTCACTTTTTTGGCATAACTTCTGCTGATCATAACCTCCATGCCGTTATTCATGATAAAGCAGTCTTTCCGCATTTCGCTGACTGCCGGAAAATATACAATATAACTGTTATGGCACCGGACAAAATCCAGTTCCGGTACTTTCTGCAGAATCACTTCCAGCTTGTCCCAGATTTCATAAATTCCACGGACAGTATGTATGTCTGTTACCCTGCCCTTCCTTTCAAAACAGATCACCTCATCCGGTGACAGTACAATTTCATTTTTTCCGATTACAGAAAAAATCAGTCGTTTCTCTTTTTGCTGAAACTGGTGAAGCAGTTTCTGAAATACCGCATCTATTTTGGTCTGAAACTGTTCCTTCAAAACAAAATATGCATGGACCGTTCCATATACTTCCGTTGCATAATACAGGTAATTGGTCAGATACACAACCTGACAATCTCTCCAGATTGCATTCACCCTTTCTGCTGCTTCAATTCCATTCCTGCAGGCTCCTTCTTTTCCTGACAGTTCAATATCCATAAACAGGACATCCAATGCCCTTCCATCATAGGAAAATAGCTGTTCTTCGTTTTCAAAGCAGACAACCTGAATATCCAGAGACCGGCTGTCCCCATACTTTTTCAGTATCTCAACGGCCTGTCTGCACCATATTCTGCTGTCATCACAAATTCCCGCTACAATCTTCTCCATTTTCAATTATACCTCTTCAAGCAATAAGAAGAATTCTGTCGGAGGTTTTTATGTACAGGAAAGGCATCACACTTTCCCATTACATAAAAAATCCGCCCACTGCTGCCGATGGCATCATTGGGCGGATTCTGTCACAACGCCGAGTATTCTCTCAGATTACAATAACAAAATGATAATCCTCTGCCAATTTTTCAGTTCTTCTCTTAAATCATACTTCTATGTATTGTATTTCTTCTGAATATATACTATACTACATTCTTCTATTTGGCAAGAGAAGTCCTGAAAGTCATCCCATTTTTCATTCAATGGGTTATTGTACTGTCATGTTAACATTCCGGATTGCGGGGAATAATAACGGCTGCAACAATATATGCCAGAATGCCGCTTCCTCCTAAAGCACAGAATAAAACCCATCCCAATCGTACCAGGGTCGGGTCAATATCAAAATATTCTGCAATACCTGCACATACACCATCCAGCATTCTATCATTTGATTTATAAAGTCGTTTACTCATCGCAAAATTCCTCCTCGTAAATTACATATACTTTTTCTTTGTGCTTACGCAGCCCCGGTCCTCCCGGTGCTTTCAAATCGCCGCTTACGGAGATTTGGCTCCGGATTCGGTTTGAAAAGCAATCATTTTCCTAATAAAATTTTGGAACATATGATAGAGACGGATTTCTCCACGTATCATAAGATAGCGTCATTAATGATAAGAATCAAAAAAGTCCCTCTTAAATTGTGACGGCGTTATCCCCTCTGTCTTTTTGAAAACCTTGGAGAAAACCCGATAATCACCATACCCGCACTGTTCTGCAATCTCGGCCACAGAAAGGGATGTGGAAACCAGCAGTTTCTTCGCCTTTTCCAGTCGGGTATTGGTCAGATACGTGAGAAATCCGACACCGATTTCACTTTTGAAAAGCTGGCTGATATACTGTGGATTCAGGTGGAATTTCTCCGCCAGTACGGCCAGACTGATTTCTTCTGAAAGATGTTCCTGCAGATAACGGGTAATTGAGGAAATCGTTCTTTCTTCCATCTTTTCCGGTTCTTTTTCCTGGGTGATTCGCTTCTTGTATAAAGAAATTTTCAGATTATCAATACAGTTTCCAAATTCTTCATAGTTTACAGGCTTTAAAATATAATCTGTAATCTGAAGGCGAAGGGCTTCCCTGCAATAGGAAAAATCATCATAACCGGATACGATTACAAAAGCAATCTCTGGATATTTCAGCCGGCTGAGCTGGATTACCTTCAAGCCATTCATTACAGGGATATTGATATCCATAATAACAATATCCGGCTGCAAACTCTCAATCTGATGCAGCGCTTCCATTCCATCCGCTGCTTCGCCAATTACTTCACAATCATGAGCTTCCCAGTCAAACAGCCTTTTAAAGCCTTCCCGTATCATTATTTCATCATCCACCAGTAGAACACTTAATTTCCGCATGGGTCATCCTCCTTCAAAGGCGGTAGTAAACAGGTTGTCACACCACCTGCTTCAATTTCTTTTTGGAATCCGACTGTGCGATTTCCATTCGAAGCATATCACGTACCCCTTTGCATATAGTGTATCAGATATTTCTGTTTTATAAAGACAGATAATTTAGGCGGTTGTGTCAATTTTATAGAAAAGGAGCTGTCAAGCTTACCGTTTGATTTTTTCCATACTCTTTCCTTTTGCCAGTTCGTCTACCAGTTTATCCAGATAGCGAATATCCTGCATCAGGGGGTCTTCGATACTGTCCAGCTTTATTCCGCAGATACTGCCTTTAATCAGCTTTCGTCTGGGATTCATCATCGGTGCATTACGGAAGAATTCTCCATATGAAATATCCTCCTGCACCAGCCGGTCGATTTCCTCCGGGCTGTAACCCATAAGCCATTCCATGACTTCCTTTACTTCTGCCTCGGTTCTGCCTTTACGGGTGGCCTTATTTACCAGACAGGAATAGAGTTTGGCCAGACTCATGGCATATACTTTTTCATTGTCCATAATCTTTTTCTCCAATTATTTTTCGGTGGAACATTCTTCAATGATACAGTGATGATTTTTATTTTCTTTATCATAATTCACACCCACCAGAAGCAAATTTCCTTTATATCCCTCCAGAGCTTTCACATATTTTCTCTTTTTAATCTGACCAATTGCTGCGTCTGCAGATTTATCCCACTTTAATTCCACAATGATCGCAGGCTTATCCTGATGGTTTTTGCGGGGCAGATAAACAATATCAGCAAATCCATGACCAGTCGGCAGTTCCCTGATTTCTGTATAGTATGCCCTTGCACTGTAAAATGCCAATGATATCACACAGAACAATGAGTTCTCGTCATTATATTTCAGTATTGAAGTTTCAAAATGCGCTTCCTCAATTCTCTTTGCCACTGCTTCTGCATTTTTACTCCAGATTGCTTTCAATAGATTATCGGATTTTTTCACAGCATTTATTACTTCTTCCCAGCCTGCTCCCTGAATTGCCGCCACAAATTCTGATGCAATCTCTGAATTTGGTATAAAAATTTCTTTTGAAGAAAAATCATATCCCAGATAGCCCAGATGAATCAGCAGCGTCAATACATCATCTGCCGTCGAAAACGTAGTCATATCATTGCTGAAGGAACCCGTCTCTATCTTTTTATGCGCTCCCGCCAACAGTTCTATTACGATATCCTTTAATCCTGCGTAATTCAGCACAATATAATCTCTCAAAGCTTCAAACGTCTCTGTCTGGTTCCAGTAGTTATCAAAACTTCTGCTTAACATTGCACTGACCACAGAGCGGGGACTATAGACGTGATCAACATTTTCAAAATGATATCCATCATACCATCTTTTGGTTTCTTCGAAATCCATTCCATATCGATCACATAATTCTTTCACTTCTGTTTCTGTAAAACCTGTAAACTCTGCAAGCTGCTTTGGATTTGTCATGGAAAATTCATCAAACATATTTAATGCAGAACCGCCCAGGCGGGCCTCTCTTCCGCTTTCAGCGGAATTCACCTTCTGTGACCCGTATTTCTTTATCGGAAGAATTCCTGTCATATATGCCAGAGCTACATACGGCTTATCCTTCAGAAGATTTCGCAGAAAATCCAGGTATACTTTCTGCGTTTCTTTATCTGCTTTTTTTCCCTGAAAATACAGTCCCATTCATCAATAATGAATACAAAAGGAATCTCTTCTGTATTATATATGTCTGATAAAGTTCGTGTCAGGTTCTCTGAATCAAAATATCGTATATCCGGATATGCCTCCAGCAGATCCCATAAAATATTTTTCTCTATAGCACTTTTCATCGACCCAACATCATGATTTTCACTCAAAAAATCCTGCATATTCAGAAAAATTACATTATATCGATTCAGATGTGTCAGAAACGAATCATCTTTCCCTATTTCCAGTTTTTCGAACTCCGCCCTTGAATCCGTCCCTCTTCCATAATAAGCGGCAAGCATATTGGCTGCCATTGATTTTCCAAACCTTCTTGGACGACTGACACATACATACTGCTGTTCTGAATCAAGTACTTTATTGGTATATGCAATCAATTTACTTTTATCTACATATATCTGAGAATTCAATGCTTTTTGAAAAGCACGTTTTCTGGGATTCAGATAAATACCCATTTATCAGCACTCCCCCTTCATTCAAAATCTGTGTTTACTCCCTGTTTTCCAGATACATTCGGATGTGGTTCCGGATCATCTCCATGGCTGCCTGATTGTATCCTCCTTCGGGAACAATGATATTGGCATTCTTTTTACTGGGCTCCACATACATTTCATGCATTGGTTTCACCGTATCCATATACTGGCTGATCACGGATTCCAGACTTCTGGCACGCTCCAGAACATCCCGCTGAATTCTGCGGATAATCCGCAGATCCGCATCGGTGTCTACAAAGATTCTGACATCCATAAGTTCACACAGTTCTTTGTTTTCAAAAATCAGAATCCCTTCCACAATGATAACCTTATTCGGTACAATCATAATCGTGTTCCTGCTGCGATTGTGTATGGTATAATCGTAAACAGGACATTCAATGCACTCTCCCCTTTTTAAAGCTTTCAGATGATCGATCATCAGCTCGGTATCAAATGCATTGGGATGATCATAATTCAGGCGGGTCCGCTCTTCATAATCCATATCATCATGGGCTTTATAATAATTATCATGTTTGATAACCGTGACATAATCACTGAACTGTGCTGCAATCCTGTTGGTCAGGGTTGTCTTTCCGCTGCCGGATCCGCCGGCAATTCCGATAATCAGATTGTCACTCATCTTCCATACTTCCTTCTTTTGTATCTTTACTCCACAGGCATGACATGAATTCATCAGCTGCGATTCCTTCTCTGATTTCTTCTCTGATTCCTTCTGATTTTCATCCTGGGGACCATTTTTCTACAGTGTTTCCATATACGCCATCAGCTGATCAAAGCTTCCGTTTTCAAATACGCTGATATCCTTCTGTTCCCGATTGATCAGGCAGTCTGTTAATAAAAACACCTGCATCCCTGTTTTCTGTGCGACCATGTCTTCTGTCACATCATTTCCAACCATCAGGCACTCTTCCGGTCTGACACCCAGTCGTCTGGTTATTTCCAGATAATATGCAGGATTGGGCTTGCAATAACCGATATTTTCGTATGTGGTATACAATTCAAAATCAGAGGGCTCCAAACCTGTCCAGCGAATACGGCTCTCCGTTGCCACCGCCGGGAAAATCGGATTGGTGGCAAGTGCCACGCGGAATCCGGATTCTTTCAGTTTCCGTACGGTCTGAGCTGCCTTCGGATTCTGACCGCAAATGGATTTTGCAGCCTGAAATTCATTTTCATAAAAAGCCTGAAAAACCGGTTGATCAGAAATTGCTTTTTCACCATATATTTTGCCGAAGGTTTCCCAAAAAGCAGCTTCGTTGGTTTTGCTTCCATCATTTTTCACCATGGAAGCGGTTCCTGCCCAGATGGCATCCACCAGCTGTTTCGGTTCATATCCATGGTGCGCCAGTTTCTCCGCCAGCAATTTAAAATAACCCTTTGTAAAAAGATCGTTGTCCATGGGAAGCAAAGTTCCGTCCAGGTCAAATAATACTGTTGTAATCTTCATACTTATTCCTCTTTCATTTTTTATCATGTTAAAATATCTTATTGGGGTGAGAAAACCGTCTTATGCATTTTCATTTTCTCCCTGATTCCATCCTTTCCACACATCCGGCTGATATCCCAGTGTGGATTGCTTTCCATTTCTGACAACCGGAGTCCGGATCACACATGGAAATAGCGTTCGGCTTTTTTCGTATCATTACATTTCTTTGTGCCAAAAATCTGTATATTCATTTTTCTAAGCCCTCCGCATAATAGATCCGCCTTCTGCTTTTAACCAGGCCTCTGCTTTTTTATAATCCGGCAGAATTTTCGCAACCTCTCTCCAGAAGGCCGGTGAATGATTCATCTCTTTTCTATGACAAAGTTCATGTACAACCACATAATCAATTATATCAGGCGGCATTAACATCAGCAGACAGTTGAAATTCAAATTTCCTTTCCCGCTGCAGCTCCCCCACCTGGTTTTCTGATTTCGAATTGTAATCCTGCCGTAATCAACTCCAATCAGCCCGGCAAAATGGTACACTCTTTGGGGAATATACTCAAGTGCCCGCTCTGCCAGACTCTGCAGTTCTTCATTGGTCAGTCGTTCGACCTTCTGTTCTTCACACTGTGCTTTCCGGTCTTTCATCTTTTCAATATGCTTTTCTATCCAGTCTTTCTTTTCAAAAAGGATATGTTCTATCTCTTTTGATGTGGTGTGCTGCGGTGCACGAACGGTAACTGTCAGGTCCTCACTTATCTGAATAGAAACTGTTTTCCGGTTTGAACGTATTACTGTGATCTGCATGCATAACCTCCACTTTATTCTTCTGTATTATAGCACAGATACGGATATTTAGAGAATGAAAGATGAACGGAAAAACTGAAAAATACCATAAACGTGAAATACAGTTGACACAATAAACGAAATATGTT
>JBJELP010000185.1:31355-35033 GCA_051879215.1 Lachnospiraceae bacterium | reverse complement strand
GTAAGTGCGTGAAGTGTGGCGTATGTATTTCCAAGTGTAAGAAAGAAGCTGTTTATAAAGCGTAGACTTGAACTGCGATGCAGCATCAGAAAGTCTGTTTTTTATAACAGGACTGTTCAAAATAATTATTTCTGTTATAATGTAACAGCACCAATTGATTGCAGAATTGTTTCTGCGATCGAAAAAGCAATAATAAGTTAAAAATATATATAGAATTCAGGAAAGGAGGATAATTCATGATTAACGTAACCATAGATGGAATTACCGTTCAGGTTGAAGCTGGTTCTACAATCCTGCAGGCAGCTGAAAAAGCCGGCGTGGAAATTCCTACTTTATGTTATATCAAGGATTTATTCCCGGAAGCATCCTGCCGTATGTGTATGGTGGAAATCCAGGGTATGCCCAAATTGGTAACAGCATGCTCTTTCCCCGCAGCAGATGGCAACGTTGTTTTCACTCAGAGTGAACGGGTAATCGAAGCCAGAAGAGGCATTCTGGACCTTCTGATGTCCAATCACAAAACAAACTGTTTCGCATGTCCTGCCAACGGTGACTGTAAACTTCAGGCATATTGCTGGGACTACGGCGTAAAGGCTCCCACCTTCGAAGGTGAAAGAGTTGAAAAGCCCATTGATGACACCAATAAGTTCTTTACATATAACCCGAATCTGTGTATCATGTGTCACCGTTGTGTAAACACCTGCCAGAAACTGGCTTGCCGCGGTGCTATCGATACAACCAAGAGAGGTTTTGCAGCTACTATGGGTACTTCTTTCGGTATGAACTGGGAAGACAGTAACTGTGAATCCTGCGGTAACTGTGTACAGGCTTGTCCTACAGGCGCTCTGTCCATGAAGAAACGCGAACTCTACAGACCTTGGGAAGTTGAAAAGGTTCTGACCACCTGCCCTCATTGTGCAACAGGATGTCAGTATTACGTATACGTAAAAGACAACAAGGTTGTTGACGTTGAAGCTGCAGATGGTCCTTCCAACAGAGGACTCCTTTGTGTTAAAGGTCGTTCCGCATCATTTGACTTTGCTCAGTGTGATGACAGATTAAAGACTCCTTTAATCAAGAACAGAGAAACTGGCGAATTTGAAGAAGCTACATGGGATGAAGCTTTGGATTTAGTCGCTAAGAAATTTACTGAAATCAGAGATGAATTTGGAGGTGAGGCACTGGCCGGTTTTGCTTGCTCACGTTCAACCAATGAAGATATTTACATGCTTCAGAAGATGGTAAGAACAGCATTCAAGTCAAACAATACCGATAACTGTGCCCGTGTTTGACACGCTCCTACTGTTGCCGGTTTGGCAAAAACATTAGGTTCCGGAGCTATGACCAACACCATCTTTGATATCACTCATGATTCAGATGCGATTATGCTGGTTGGCTCAAATCCTGAAGTAGCTCATCCTGTTATTGGTATGCAGGTACGTCAGGCTGTAGCAAGAGGCGCTAGACTCGTAGTGGTAGACCCTCGAATCACCGATCTTGCTAAGAAAGCAGAAGTACATCTTCGCGTGAAACCCGGTACAAACGTTGCATTCGCTAATGGTATGATGCATATTTTCATTCGCGATGGCCTGGTAGATGAAGAATACGTTAAGACCAGAACAGAAGGTTTTGACGAACTTGCTGCTATTGTTAAAGATTACACACCTGAAAAAGTTGCAGAAATCTGCGAAATCGATGCTGACGACCTGGTTAAGGCTGCTCACATCTATGCAGAAGCTGATAGAGCTCCTATCATGTACTGTCTGGGCGTAACCGAACATCATACAGGTACAGAAGGCGTTATGTCTATGTCCAATATGGCTATGATGGTTGGTAAGATTGGTAAGGCCGGTTGTGGTGTAAACCCGATCCGTGGACAGAACAACGTTCAGGGTGCCTGCGATATGGGTGCATCACCTATTGATTATACTGGTTATCAGAAACTGGAAAATCCTGCAGTCCGCGAAAAATTCGAAAAGGCATGGGGCGTAGAGCTCAATCCTAAGAATGGTCGTATGGCTACAGAGTGCTTCCATGATATGATTGAAGGTAAGATCAAAGGTCTGTTCATCTTCGGTGAAGACCCGATCGTAACCGATCCTGATACCAATCATGTAATTAAGGCTCTGACCAGCCTTGATTTCCTGGTAGTAGATGAATTATTTATGACAGAAACCGCTAAATATGCAGACGTTGTACTGCCTGGCCGTTCTTATCTGGAAAAAGAAGGTACTTTCTCCAATACAGAACGTCGTGTACAGCGTGTACGTAAGGCTATTACCATTCCCGGTACAAAACCTGATACCGAAATCTTCAGCCTGATCATGCAGCGTATGGGCTATAACCAGCCTATCCTGACACCTGCTGAAATTATGGATGAAATTGCTTCCCTGACTCCTTCCTTCGCCGGCATCAGCCACGAAAGACTGGATAGCGAGGAAGTAGGCGGACGTGGTCTCCAGTGGCCTTGTACTTCCAAAGAGCATCCTGGTACACCCATCATGCACGTTGGCAAGTTTGCAAGAGGTCTTGGTCTGTTCTGGCCCGCTAAGTATCAGCCTTCAACTCAGCAGGTAAGTGAAGAATATCCGATGCTCATGATGACCGGACGTATTCTGTATCACTACAATGCTGTAGCTATGACTGGCAAGCAGCCTGAAATCAATGAAATCGCTCCTCGTTCATTTATCGAACTGAACACTGAAGATGCAGCTAGACTTGGTATTGCTGATGGTGATAAGGTATACGTATCTTCACCCAACGGCACTATCGCTTCTTACGCTGAAGTATCTGATAAGTGTAAACCCGGACAGTGCTGGATGCCTTTCCACTTCCTGGATGGTAACTCCAACTGGCTGGTAGGCGATCACCTTGATGACTTCTCCAAGACACCTGAATACAAAGTTACTGCAGTAAGAGTAGAAAAGGCAGTTGAAGAACGTGCTACCTGCAGTTATGAAGCTGGTGTTGCAAAGAGAAATGCAAAGATTAAGAGTGCTTAATCTGCATTTACAGCGTTAAAAGATATATAATTAAATAGGGACTGGATGGTATTTCCATCCGGTCCGGGTGAAAGGTGCTGTCGCATTTGTGCGGCAGCACTTTTTTGCCTGAAAAGAAGAATAAATTATTTCATTTAATCCGGCAGTAAAGAGAAAATCCTGGCAAACTTTTCTTTGCTTTTGATACCTGCTCGTGTATAATAGTCATATTATACATACAGGAGGCAGTATTATGAACTACAAAAATCCCATGTCCCCAACAACGGATGTTCAGAAAAAGACTGATAAAAAGGTAAAAAGAGATAACTTTTCAGATCACATTTTTCGCCGAATTCTTTTTGTACTTGAGAGAGTGATTGCAATGATTACGATCATTGCTCTGGTAGGTGCTCTGGCCGTTGAAGTATGGCATATATTCGCTTTGGGAACAGAGTATTTTTCGGATGTATCCCATATGCTCCATAGTCTTCTGAGCATCGTTATCGGTCTGGAGTTCGTTCGTATGCTTATCGATAACACCCCTGAGAATGTGCTGGAAGTGCTGACCATGGCTATTACACGCTATGTGATTTTAAGTCACGACGATCCCTGGAGTAATCTGGCTTGTATTGCCTGCATTGCCGGACTTTTTGCTGTCCGCCGATATCTGGTTCGCCAGGAAGAACTGCAGGAAGAA
>JBJELP010000185.1:0-31255 GCA_051879215.1 Lachnospiraceae bacterium | reverse complement strand
ACTCATTCGGCTAAACGCCGAATATGATTTAAGTATTTATCATCGTCTTACAAGCAAGCTTGATGCCACTGATAAATACTTAAATCATGCTCTGCTGAATAGTGGCAAAATATACAAAAAATAGTTTGTGGGTTGGTGTTGTTTATGGTATTATAGATAATATAGATAGAACGAGATACAAAAAATCTATTAATTAAAAATGGTATCAAGGGGTCAAAAGCTCTTGCCCCCAACATCATTTGTATCATGGTAGTATAGTGAAAAGGGGATTTAAAGTATGAGTATGAAACAGCATGTTACGGTGGAGGAAGGAGTAACAGAGATTTTTTCAAAATTGAAAGAAACAGGAATGGAGCTGGTGGCTGCTGAGGAAGTTGCCGGTCGTATTCTTTCAAAAGATATTATTTCACCGGAAAATATTCCGCCTTTCAGAAGATCACCGTTAGATGGGTATGCTTTCCGTGCAGAGGATACAATTCATGCATCGGAGAAAGAACCGGTTGTTCTTGAAATTATTGAAGAAATTCCGGCTGGAAAAGCACCGGAGCATCATGTTGGTCCCGGACAGGCTGTTAAGATTCTGACAGGTGCACCCCTGCCGGAGGGAGCAGATGTGGTGGAAAAGTTTGAAGTGGTGGAGACAGATGGTAAGTTCATTAAGCTGTTTCATCGATATGAACATAACTGCAATGTGGTGCCTGTTGGGGAAGATATTTGTGAAGGTGATATGGTTTTAAAGAAAGGAACTGTAATTTCACCTGCATATCTGGGAATTCTGGCAGGGCTTGGATTTTCAAAGCTCCCTGTTTATAAAAAACCGGTTGTCCATCTGATCAGTACCGGAAGCGAGCTGGTTGGGATTGAGGAAAAGCTGACAATTGGTAAGATTCGAAATTCCAGTATTTATACAATCAAAGCATTTCTGGAACAGGAGGGTGCTGTGGTCAAGATGAATCCTGTTGTTGAGGATGATATGATTGAAATTGCAAAGGCAATTGACAAGGCATCGGAGGAAGCAGATCTGATTTTTACAACAGGAGGTGTCTCTGTAGGAGATTATGATATGGTCATGCGCAGTATGGATTATCTGAAAGCGGACATGCTTTTCTGGAAACTGCAGATGAAACCGGGAAGTGCATTTCTTGCTTCCTATTATAAAGGAAAACCTGTTATAAGTTTATCCGGTAATCCGGCCTCCGCCATTATTTCCATGTTTTTAGTTGGTATCCCTGTTTTGAGAAAAATGAGCGGACGCACGGATTGCATGCTGGAAAAATGCCAGGTGAAAATGGAAAGCGGATTCTATAAAAAGAATTTTACCACAAGGTATCTTCCCGGCAAACTGATTGTAAAAGATTGTGAAGCTTATATTCGAATTACAGAAAGTCAGGGGAATGGTATTCTGCATCCTCTCCATGGATGTAATATTCTTGCAGAACTTCCAAAAGGTAGTCCGGCGAAGAATCCGGGAGATATGGTTACGGCCTATCTGCTGGAATAGCAGGAAGTACATAGAAATACGTACAGTGGACTGGTATGACGCATTTCTTCGCTTTGCCAGGAGTGAGTGTCTTTTCTGACTGAGAAAAAGGGGAGAAATACCGGAAACGGAAAAAAGGATCCATAAAAGCGAATAAATATAGAAGAATGAATATAACAGGCAGAAGATGACCTGAGGAAGTAGGGGTAGATAAATGAACGATTTACAGGGCAGAGAAATTGATTATCTTCGTATTTCTCTGATTGATCGATGCAATCTCCGATGCGTGTACTGCATGCCGGAGGAAGGAATCGAAATGATTCCACATGATGAGATTCTGACATTTGGAGAAATTGTCAGAATCTGTCGTGTCATGGCATCCATGGGATTAAAAAAAATCAAGCTGACAGGTGGAGAACCACTGATCCGAAAAGATGTAACTGCACTGGTAAGAAGACTAAAAGCAATAGAGGGGATTGAAAAGGTTACAATTACCACCAATGCAGTGCTGCTTGCGGATATGATGGAGGATCTGAGTGATGCAGGAGTTGATGCAATTAATATCAGTCTGGATACCATGGATAAGGACCTGTATGCCCGAATCACAAGACGTGATGCTTTTGATAAGGTAATGGACGGAATTGAAGCTGCTTTGAAGCACCCGGAAATCAATCTGAAGATCAATTGTGTTCCCATGGGACTTCCGGAACAGAATCTGATTGATGTGGCAGAACTGGCAAGAAAACATAAAATTCATGTGCGATATATTGAAATGATGCCCATCGGACTTGGAAAGCAGTTCCATTTTGTCAATGAGCAGGAGATTCTGGAAAAACTGGAAGAAAAGTATGGCAAGGCAGAAATTTATAAAGGAAAACTCGGCAATGGCCCCAGTCATTACTACAGTTTTGAAGGATTTCAGGGAAAAATCGGTTTTATCAGTGCCATCAGCCACAAATTCTGCAGTCAGTGCAACCGTGTTCGTCTGACCTCACAGGGATTTTTAAAAACATGCCTGCAGTACAATACGGGAATTGATCTGAAAATGCCTCTGCGAAAAGGTGCACTGGATGAGGAATTAAAAGCACTGATTACAGAGGCAGTCAACGGAAAACCGATTGCACATCAGTTCCTGGAACATGAAATCGGCAATGAAAATAATCTGGGGATGTCACAGATCGGAGGCTGATTACGGCAGTTGCCCTGTTTTGCACACTTCAAGCCAGTCAGCAAGTAAATATCCTACCACTGGTACAGAACCTGAGTCTTTGAAGCTCCAGCGTTCAAGTTCCTTTTTTCATGGGCCGGTGACAATGCATGAATTCGCCTGATGCGAATTCATTTGAATGAACGGTGGGCACCCGATGTATGCAAAAAAATGACGGCGCAGGGACGAATTTCAATCGTATCTGCGCCGTCTGAAACCATCAAATCTGACAGCCACATTCTTAATTTACCAACATCATGATGTCATCTGCATCAATGAAAAACTCCAGCCAATCTCCTTCTTTAAAGGTATAGTCTGCTGATTTGTGAACTTTCCATACAAAGGTTTGTGAACCTTCATTGGTTTTCAGATAGTAGTCAAACTCAAAAGGACGTTCATCCAATGATACAATCTGTGCCTGAAAATGATTGATGTTTTTGGTGCCTGTATGGTCCGGTTCGGAATCGGATAAAACAGTTGATTCCACATCTGACGGAGAAATCATCTTTCTTACAAAATGAAAGTAGTGTGCCCGGATGCCCGCATGGGTAATCGCATCGGGAACCGGAGCTGCAGGCGTGAGAGTCAATCCCCATTCGGGAAGAGAAAGTACATATTCCCCGCATTTTACGGCGGTGGAAATGTTTTTGCAGCCGGTGAGGATGGCAGCCTGTATTTTAATGGGATTCTGAAATACTTCTTTGATATTTCCATTTCGGATAAAAAAGCCGGCATTCATGACAGAAAGGGTATCACAGAGACGGTATAATTCATCACGGCTATGAGATACAATCAGGATATTTCCGGGGAAATTGCTGATAATTTCCTGCATTTCCTGCTGCATGGCATCTTTCAGATGGCTGTCCAGAGCAGAGAAGGGTTCATCCAGCATGATCATGGAGGGATTCACAGCCAGCATACGTGCCAGGGCTGTCCGCTGCTGCTGTCCGCCGGAAAGCTGAGAAGGATAATGATTTTCCAGCCCCTGAAGGCGGCAGCGTTCAATCTGCTGCTGTACGGTTTTCTGTATGGATTCTTTATCCTTTGCAGAAAGAAATTTCTTTTTTGCTTTCAGACCGGCAGCAATATTTTCTGCCACGGTCATTGTGGGAAACAGGGCATAATTCTGAAACAGATAACCGACATTTCTTTTCTGCGGGGGCAGATTGATCTTTTTTTCGGAATCAAACAAAATATTGCCGTCCAGAATGATGGAACCGCTGTCGGGTGTTTCAATACCGGCAATACATTTCAGAAACATGCTTTTGCCGCAGCCGGATTCTCCCAGAATACCGCTGCAGCCTCCACAGCTGGTGAAATCCGCTTTCAGTGTAAAATTACCAAGTTTTTTAATAATATGTACTTCAAGTGCCATTTTTCTTCCTTCTCTCTGTTTACCATGTCTGTGTATGATGTTTTCCTCTGCCGGATAACAGATTCATTGCAACAATAATTACAAATGAGATGACAACGATAATTGTGACCCAGATACCGGCGGTGGTGTAGTCACCATCCTGAATAACCATGGCGATACGCTGGGAGATGGTAGCTGTTTTTCCCGGTATATTGCCTGCCAGCATGGAGGTTGCACCGTATTCTCCCAGAGCACGGGCAAAAGTCAGAATCGTTCCGCTGGCCACACCGGGACCGGAAGCAGGGAGAACCACTTTCCAGAAAATAGTAAATTCCGACATACCCAGGGTACGGCCGGCATAAAGCAGGTTGATATCCACCTGTTCAAAAGCCGCACGGGCGTTGCGATACATCAGTGGAAAAGAAATTACAGTAGCTGCAATGATGCACCCAATCCAGGTCTGTACCACCTTAAAATCAAAGTTTTCATAAAGGAAGGAACCGAATGGTCTTCGGAGACTGAATACCAGTAAGAGAAAGAAACCTGCTACGGTGGGAGGCAGGATCATCGGCAGAGTCAGAAAACCATCGACGATTGCACGAACCTTCGGAGATGCATGCAGAACCTTTGCCGCGACAAAAATTCCAAGCAAAAAGGAGATGATGGTTGCCACAATCCCCGTCTTCAGAGAGATAAAAAGAGGACTCCAGTCCAGTTTTGATAGTGTGATTAGTATTTCATCCATATTCTGTTCCTTTCGGGTTCATTGGATAAATATAAAAGCAGAAACAAAAAAGTACAAACAAAAAAGGCGGGAATGACAGTAAAAAACTGCAGCTTCGATTCCCGCCTGACCTCATCGGTATCCGTATTTACCCTCTTATCTTTCTACATTTGTATCAAAGAGGTATTTGTCAAATACAGCAGTTGCTTCATCGGAAAGAAGGAACTGATAGAAAGCGTCAGCTGCTGCATTCTGCGCATCGGTTGCTTCTTTATTTATAACACGGCATAAAGGATAGATTACGTTGCCGGTTAAATCATAACTTACTTTTTCAATAATTTCAAGCTGATCTTCAAAGGTGTATGTATCAGAATAGTAAACGGTACCAACTTCACAGGAACCTTCCATAACAGCGGTGCGAACCTTGCTTACATTGCTCTGTTCACTGATTTCCACGCCGCCCAGAGCATCCATAACTTCAGCAGTTGTAATTGTGGAAACATCTTCTGTTTCGGGCAGTTTGCCGATCTTAACCAGTGCCTGACGGGTATACTTGCCAACAGGAACACTGCCGTCTGCCAGAGCGATGCTCTTTGCTTTTTCAATATCTGCGAGACCGGTTACAGCTGTTTCCGTTCCTTTTGCCTTAACAACACATACCTGATTATTTACTACGTTTACGCGAGTGCCTTCAACGATCAGTTTATCTTCTTCCAGGGCGTTCATCTGTTTCTGCGCTGCAGAGAAGAACATATCGCATGCTGCACCTTCCTGAATCTGTGTCAGCAGAGTTCCTGAGCTGTCAGCGTTATAATTGATGGTTACTTCCGGATGATCTTTGTTGTACATTTCGGCAAGTTCTGTCATAACCTTATTCAGACTTGCAGCAATGAAAACCTGAATTTCTACAGGTTCACCGGAAGCTGCAGCTTCGGTGGAAGGAGCTTCTGTAGAAGCGGGTTCAGAAGCAGCAGGTGTTTCTTCTGCTTTTTTTCCGCATGCTGCCAGAGAGAAGATCATGGCAGCTGCCAGAATGAAAGATAATACACGTTTTTTCATAATCCTTTCCTTTCCCGGTTAAGAAAAATATGTTAATCTGAACAGTAATACTTGTCAGATAATAACCTGTTTTCTTAACTTTTGTTTTGTTTTATATAGTTTTAAACTGATAGATTCAGTTTACAATAAAAAAGATATCTTGTCAAATCTTTTATGATGGAAAGATATGAAAAGATTTAATCAGTAATTTTTCACAAAAAAGCAAAAAGAAATGGAAAAATGTTTCGAAAAAAGAGTCAGGACTATCTATTTGATGTAAAAACAGATGTCATATAATGAAATAAAGGAAATCAATTGCATATATGATAGAATTATATTATAATCAAACAGAATAATTCCGTTCAAAACAAAATAAATGGTATAAAATGGAAAGAGGAGATATGATATGAAAATCAGTGCAAGAAATCAGTTAAAGGGTAAAGTTGTAAAGCTGGAAAAGGGAGCTGTGAATTCCATCGTTTCCATCGATATTGGCGGCGGCAACAAAATCACATCGGTTATTACCAATGCAGCCGTGGAGGAACTGGGACTTGAGGTGGGAAGCGATGCTTACGCAATTGTAAAAGCTTCCAATGTAATGGTTGGCGTAGACGAATAACATGATCGGCAAAAGGTGATTGCATGGATGAATTTTATACTGCACAGGAAGTTGCTGATTTGCTGCGAATCAAAAAGACGACTGTTTATGATCTGATTAAAAAAAATAAGCTTCCTTCTTCGAAAGTGGGAAAACAGATTCGTGTCAATAAATCCGATCTGGATGAGTATCTGAGACAGACGGGCGGTACAGAAAAGGTTTTTGTAAAACCGGTTGCAGATGCATCAGACAGTGCCATACGGGTTCAGGATTACCTGAAGAATACCAATGGTCTGATTATTGGCAGTCAGGATGACCTGCTATCTGTTTTCTGCTCTCATTTTCAGCTGGAACCGGATAACCTGCCGGTGGTACAGCAGTCTCTGAATGTTTACGACTGTCTGTACTCCCTTTATTATGAAAAAATACATGCCGCGTTCATACCGATCCGGTCAAATGGTATTAATGGCTCTCTGCAGTATATGGTGCCCGGGACCAGTCTGATACAGGTGACAGCAGCAGAGCTGGAATATGGATTTTATCTGAAAAAGGGAAGCAGATGGGATACCGGAACCGGAGAGGAACTGCTTCTGACCGGTGGAACGGTCATGTTTGGCAGCAAGGGAAGTATGAGCCGGATTATTCTGGATCAGATGATGAAGGATGCCGGCATTTCCATTGAACAGGTAAAAGTATGCAGCCGTGAAAGCATATCAGATCTGGCTGCTGCAATTGCTGTGGAAAACGGACAGGCGGATCTGGCCATTGGAAGCCGAGCAATCTGTTCCCAATTTCCGGATCTTACCTTTGTTCCTGTGGTAAAAGCCGATCTGTGTCTGGTTTTTGACCGAAAATATCTGAATCATCCGGCCTTTCAGGGAATGATTCGTGTATTGCAGTCAGAGGTCTTTCAAAGAAGATTGATGCAGATGGATGGTTATGGAGCAGCAAATACAGGAAAAATGCATATTTTATAAATTCCAGTACATCAAATAATAAATATCTGGTTAATTATTATTCGATGTACCGGGTACAGTCGGTAAGAGCAATCTTGCCGATTTTTTATTATTCTTTTAAAAATACATTATTTTTTTCTAATGTATATAGAAGCATCTGAAAAAACATGCTATTATCAGTCCATAAAACGGTGATTTAGGAAAAGGAGGTCTGATGGATGCCGATTCAGGAGAAGGAAAAGAAAATATTTTTTAAACTGTTTTTGTTTGCAGTCGCTTTTCTGGCAGAAGGTGCAGGTATCTATATTCTTTCCTATTTTATCCGGATGAATCTGATTCTTGCGCTGATCTTTATTTTAAGTTTTCAGATCCCATTGATGGTCCGGACATTTTTTACAGATATCCGGAAACGTGCAGTGTGCCGTTTATTCAGTATTATTTTGTTTACGACAGGAATCATTATTTTTCTGGCTTGTTATGGACGGAACAATTTTATGGATTCCATGGCGGTTGTGGATCCTGATACGGCCGGAAAAGAAAAGTATCAGCCATTTTATGATGTCTCAGCCATTGCAAAACTGGAAGAACCATCGGAATTACAGCTGCGTGCAGAAGATGGGCTTCCGGTGATAAACGGTTCCTCCACATTGTTTCCTTTGTATGCATCCATTGTGAACATGATTTATCCGGATGATATTGAGGAACTGAATGAGGAAGGTTCTCCTTTCCGATATGGTGATGCAGAATCTGCATTTGATGAGCTTTTGTCGGGAAAAACAGACCTGGTTTTTTCCGAGTATCCGGAGGAGGGAATTCTTGACAGAGCAGAGAAGCAGGGGATTGAACTGTCCATTACGCCCATTGGATATGAAGCCTTTGTTTTTTATGTAAACAGTGCCAACGAAATAGAAAGTCTGAGTGTGAAAGAACTGCAGGACATCTACGGCGGACATATTCTGAACTGGATGGAACTGGGTGGTGACGATGAGGAAATCGTTGCTTTTCAGCAGGCTTCCGGCAGCCGGGCACAGGAACGGATCATACAGTTTATGAATGGAACTCCTCTGATGGAAGCCGGGCAGGAACTGACAATTATCCCGGAGGAGGGAATTACCGGAAAAAATTCGGAATATCTGAATCTGAAAGGTGCAATTGGTTTTACCTATCTTCAATATGCATCCAATATCAATATTGATAAAGGAATGAAATTACTGCAGATTTCCGGAGTGGAACCGGATCCGGAACAGATTGCATCAGAAACCTATGCATTATCTGATCCGATTTATTGCATTTCCGTCAAAGGGCGGCAGGAAGCCAACATCGAAAAAATTCTTACATGGATGGATTCCACTCAGGGAAAACGTCTGATGGAGAAAGCCGGCTATGTACCGGATTAATTGTTTCTCAGGCATCCGGAGCTTCGGAAAGGAAATAATTACCGGAAATAACTTAGGGATAATTGAGATCGGAAAAAAGTTTTAGTAAAAAATAAAAAAAATATAAATAATTTCCTATGAAAATTTAAGGATTATGAGAAAATTATGAAATCTTGCAGATGGAATTGACAAGACAAAATGTCGTGATATACTTATCGTGTAATAATTTGTAATAAGGATGCAATTCTGTATGGGGTACTGACCTGTGATTGACAACGGGTGATATCAAACAACTATGTACACATATGAACTGCACATGTGATAGGATATGTAATCAAGAGGAGGAAAATCATGTTATCAACTGATATTGGTATTGATCTTGGTACTGCCAGCATTCTGGTATATATTAAGGGCAAAGGTGTTGTTTTAAAAGAGCCCTCAGTAGTGGCTTTTGACCGCGATACAGGTAAGGTAAAGGCAATTGGTGAAGAAGCAAGACTGATGATCGGACGTACACCCGGCAACATCATTGCAGTCAGACCTCTGAGACAGGGTGTAATCTCTGACTACACCGTTACAGAAAAGATGCTGAAGTATTTCATAAAGAAAGCTGTTGGCAGAAAGACACTCAGAAAGCCCCGTATCAGCGTTTGTATTCCCAGCGGTGCCACTGAAGTGGAAAAGAAGGCTGTGGAGGACGCTACCTATTCAGCAGGTGCAAGAGATGTACAGATCATTGAAGAACCCGTTGCGGCAGCAATCGGTGCAGGTATTGATATTTCCAAACCCTGCGGTACCATGATCGTAGATATCGGCGGCGGCACATCCGATATCGCAGTAATTTCCCTTGGCGGTACTGTTGTAAGCGAATCCGTTAAGGTGGCAGGTGATGACTTCGATGAAGCAATCGTTCGCTATGTTCGTAAGAAACACAGTCTGCTGATCGGTGAAAGAACAGCAGAAGAGATCAAGATCAACATTGGTTGTGCATTCAAGAGACCGGAACCGGTATATATGGATGTGAAGGGCCGTAACCTGATTACAGGTCTGCCCAAGACCATCAGTATTTCTTCCGATGAGATGCTGGAAGCATTAACAGAACCTGCCATGGCTATTGTTGATGCTGTACACAATGTACTGGAGAAGACTCCGCCGGAACTGGCAGCAGATATCTTTGACCGCGGTATTGTGATGACAGGCGGCGGCGCTTTGCTGAACGGTCTGGATCTTCTGATTCAGGAAAAGACACATATTACTACAACAATCGCTGACGATCCGATGGTTGCAGTGGCAATCGGTACCGGTAAGTACATTGAATTGCTGAGCAATGACGGTTCAGGAGAAGAATAATCGCATCTGTGAGTGAATTAACAAGTGTATCCGGCTATGTGGAGCATGTGATCTACCGTAACCCGGATAATGGTTATACCGTATTGGAGGTGTCCGCCAGAGAAAGAACCCTGACTCTGGTGGGCAGCCTTTTTTATATTAACGAAGGGGAATTCGTGGAAGCAACCGGCAGACTGACCCAGCATCCATTATATGGCGAACAGATGCAGGTTACCGCCATTGAAGTGAAGCAGCCGGAGGATGTGGCATCCATTGAACGGTATCTCAGTTCCGGTGCAGTAAAGGGAATCGGGCCTGCACTTGCCGTGCGGATCGTATCCCGGTTTGGCGTGGATACCTTTCGGATTATGGAGGAAGAGCCTGAACGTCTTGCAGAAATACGCGGTATCAGTGAAAAGAAGGCAATCCAGATTGCTGAGACAACAATTGATCAGCGTGACAGACGACAGGCTGTTATTTTTCTGCAGCAGCTGGGAATCAGTCTGAACCTGGCTCTGAAAATTTATGAAACCTACAAGGAAGAGTTATATACAATTGTCCGTACCAATCCTTATAAGCTGGCGGATGATATTTCCGGTGTGGGTTTCCGCATAGCAGACAGTATAGCAGTGCGTTCGGGTATCGAAGCAGATTCTGATTTTCGTATCCGCAGCGGACTGCTATTTGTGATGAATCAGGCGTCTGCATCCGGTCATACTTATCTCCCGGAAGAAGAACTGATTCAAAGTACCGGTGCCCTTCTGGGAATTGATATGCCGCAGATAGATTCCTATCTGATGGATCTGGTAATGGACCGTAAGCTGGTGGTAAAGACAGAGGATGGGCAGAAGCATATTTACCTGAATCATTACTATTATACGGAAATGGAAGCAGCCAGAAGGCTTCATGATCTGGCAGGAACCGGAAACTTCCAGAATATGGAACCGGATTCCGATTCTGAAGGTCACGGATATGGAGAGGATACAAATTCTGATGATTCGGAGTTACTGGAACGTCTGTATGCCATTGAAGGAGAACTGGAGATTACACTGGAACAGAAGCAGAAGGAAGCATTTTTTAAGGCTGCACGCTGCGGCCTTCTGATTGTTACCGGCGGTCCCGGTACCGGCAAAACCACCATTATCCGTTCCATTATCCGGTATTTTGAAGAAGAGGAAGATGTGGTTCTGCTGGCTGCCCCCACCGGACGGGCGGCAAAGCGTATGAAGGAAACCACCGGATGTGAAGCCAGTACCATTCATCGTCTGCTGGGAATTAACCGTCTGGATGAAGACGATGCCTCCGGCACGTATTTTGAGCGTAATGAAAGCAACCCTCTGGAAGCAGATGTGATTATCATCGATGAGATGTCCATGGTGGATATTTCTCTGCTGAATGTTCTGCTGAAAGCAATTCCTCTGGGCGCCAGACTGATTCTGGTGGGAGACGTGGATCAGCTTCCCAGCGTGGGTCCCGGAAATGTTCTGAAAGACATCATTCAGTCCGGGTGCTTTCCGGTGGTACGGCTTGAAAAAATCTTTCGTCAGGCTGCCATGAGCGATATTATAGTAAATGCCCATAAGATCAATGCCGGTGAATATGTCAACCCGGCAGCAAAAAGCAGAGATTTTCTGTTCATCCGCGGGACATCTGCACAGTCGGTGATTCAGACCTGTGTGGCTCTGATTAAGGATAAACTGCCCAGGTATGTACATGCAGGAACAGAGGAAATTCAGATTCTGACTCCCATGCGGAAGGGTCCTCTGGGTGTGGAGAAGCTCAATGAAATTTTACAGTCTTTCCTGAACCCGCCTTCCGATCAGAAACGGGAAAAGGAAGCCGGCGGTGTGATTTACCGGGTGGGCGATAAGGTCATGCAGGTAAAGAACAATTATAAGCTGGAATGGGAAATCCGTGGAAAAAAGGGATATGTCATTGACAGTGGAATGGGTGTTTTTAACGGCGATACCGGCATTATCCGCAGTATAAATACATTTTCAGAAGAACTGGAAGTGGAGTTTGAAGACCGGCATATGGTTACATATGGGTTTAAAATGCTGGATGAACTGGAGCTGGCATATGCGGTTACGGTTCACAAGTCCCAGGGCAGCGAATATCCTGCAGTCATTCTGCCTTTGTTATCCGGTCCGCCCATGCTGATGAACCGGAATCTGCTGTATACGGCAGTAACCCGTGCAAAGTCCTGTGTCTGTATTGTCGGACAGCCGGAGACCTTTGCAGCAATGATTTCCAATGACAGGAAGATAAAGCGGTATACGGGACTGGAAAGACGAATTCGCGAAATTGCAGAGCAGGAGAAGATGGAAGAGGTGAATTGACGATAAGAGAACACAGAGCGGAAGGCAGCTTCCGGGAAAATATTGGAAAGAGCTGGCATAGAACAGGTTCATTTCTGCTGAGCATTTTATTTCCAAGACGCTGTCCCTTTTGTCATGAAATCGTTCCTACTGCCGATGATCTGATCTGTCCGGACTGCAGACGTCTGGTGAAACGCTATTATCTGATACAGGAGCCGGTCTGTAAACGGTGTGGAAAAGCCATTTCCAGTATGAGAAGTGAATATTGTATGGACTGTGCAGAGCACCGAAGAAGTTTTGATGGGGGAATCAGTGTGTTTCGGTATGGAAGACGGAACCTGAAACCGATTCCTGGAAAACTGCCCGGCTATGAGAAACACTCTATGGGGGAATCTGTTCTCCGGTTTAAATACCATAATTGCAGGGAATACGCAGACTATTATATAGAAGAAATGCTTTCCGAATATGGTGCGGTACTTCGCAGATTTCGTCCCGATGTAATCATTCCGGTACCGGTTCATCCATCCCGTTACCGGAAACGGGGATATAATCAGGCAGAGATCCTGGCCCGTAAACTGGGGGAGCGACTGCAGATTGAGGTTTGCAGTACATTGCTGGTGCGTGTCAAGAAGACCCGGCCGCAGAAAGAACTGAACACCACGGAACGGATGCGGAATCTGCAGAAAGCATTTACTATAGAAGGAACAATGCCGAAACGATACCGCAGAATTCTGCTGATTGATGATATCTATACAACGGGAAGTACCATGGAAATCTGCACCAGGCGCTTGAAGGAAGCCGGTGCGGAAAAGGTTTTCTGCATCAGCATCTGCAGCGGGCAGGTACCCGATGCATTTGAGTCGAAATTGTGATGCCGGTAGTTGAACTGCTGAGAAACCATTCATTTTAACACTGTTAATGAAACAATGAACCAGCACATTTTATGAAAACGGAGGAGAAGATTATAATGGAGCGTTGGATCATGGCCACGAAAAGAGCCGATTTCAGAGGACTGGGAGAGCAGCTGGGTATTGATCCGGTGCTGGTAAGACTGATGCGGAACAGAGGTCTTGAAACACAGGAGGAAATGGAAGTCTGGCTGCATGGAGATCTGGACAGTCTCCATGATCCGCACCTGCTGAAAGATGCAGATAAAGCCGCCTCTATCATCCGAAATCACATCGAGGCGGGGCATAAAATTATGATTGCCAATGATTTTGACTGTGACGGTATCTGCAGTGGTTATATTCTGGAAAGCTGTCTGAAAAAGCTTGGTGCAGATGTGTATGTGGATACACCGGATCGATGCAGGGATGGTTATGGAATTAATGAACGGCTGATCACGGAAGCCGGAAGAAAGGGCGTTTCTTTGATCATTACCTGTGACAACGGAATTGCCGCCATGGAAGCTGCTGATTATGCGGCAGAGCTAGGCATCGAAATGATTATTACGGATCACCATGAGGTCCCTTTCGTGGAAGAAGCAGGAGAAAAACGATATGTTTATCCGAAAGCGGCTGCCATTGTCAATCCAAAGCAGCCGGACTGCCCCTATCCTTTCAACGGTATCTGCGGAGCTGTGGTGGCTTTTAAACTGATGCAGGTATTGTTTGATACGTATGCGGATCTGCGGCTGCGTAATTCGGTATGGGATTATCTGGAAATAGCAGCCATGGCAACGGTGGCAGATGTCATGGAACTGAAGGATGAAAACCGGATTCTTGTGAAATTCGGTCTGGAGCAGATGCACGAAACATCGAACACCGGACTGAAGGCACTGATCGAAGTCAATAAACTGAATCAGAGACAGATCAGTTCCTACCATATCGGTTTTGTGATCGGCCCCTGCCTCAATGCATCCGGCCGATTATCCACTGCTAAAAAAGCCCTGCGTCTTCTGGAGGAAACGGATCCGGAACAGGCCTTCCATATGGCAGAAGAGCTGAAACTGCTCAATGATGCCCGTAAAGATATGACGGTAAAAGGGGTGGAACAGGCCAGGGAACTTGTGGAAAAGAACCTGCTTTCCAGAAAGGTGCTGGTGGTTCTGCTGAAAGACTGCCATGAAAGTCTGGCGGGTATTATTGCAGGACGAATCCGGGAATATTATAATCGTCCCACCATTGTTCTGACAGATACAGGAGAAGGACTGAAGGGCTCCGGCCGTTCGATTCCGGCTTACGATATGTTTACCAGGGTCAACCGTCAGAAAAAGTACCTGACACGCTTCGGGGGACATGCCATGGCATGCGGATTATCCATGGATTATGACAGTCTGAAACCCTTCGAGGAAGCGCTGAATGCAGACTGCGGTCTGACCGATGAGGATCTGGTTGCAGTGGTTAATATCGATATGCAGCTTCCGGTGGGCTATCTGTCCGAAACACTGATTCATTCTCTGGAAATGCTGAGTCCTTACGGAAATGGCAACGCACACCCGCTTTTTGCCGAAAAAGGATTTCAGGTGGAACAGGCACGGATTCTGGGAATCAACCGCAATGTGCTGAAGCTGAAACTGAAAGACCGCACCGGAATCCGCATTGACGGTATGTATTTTGGTGATATAGAAGCGTTTGATGAAACGATTCTGGAAACCTTCGGTCAGCAGCAGCTGGAAAGGATGTATGGCGGACAGCCCAATGATATCGAACTGCTCCTGGCCTATGAACCGGATATCAATGAATACAGAGGACTGAAAAGCATGCAGCTGATTATCCGGCATTATGATGTACCGCGAATCCTTCGGGAAAAGAGGGGATAACAGCTGTTTCCAGAATTTCGTTGCATAATCCATCCTGAAAAGGTATACTTTGAGTATCGGTTCTGAAGAGGAACTATCCTTTTGATACTTAAATCAAAAACGAATAATTGCTGCATAAGGAGGCAAATGATGAAGAATGTTGAATCATATGTAATGAGTATTCCCGATTTTCCGGAACCGGGTATTATTTTCAGAGATATTACCACTGTTATTCAGGATCCCGATGGACTGAAGCTGGCCATTGACGGAATTGTGGACCTGCTGAAAGATGTTTCTTTTGATGTGGTGGTTGGTCCCGAATCCAGAGGGTTTATCTTTGGTGTACCCGTTGCATATGCCATGAATAAGGGCTTTGTTCCGGTACGTAAAAAGGGCAAACTTCCCCGTGAAACCGTGGAAATGTCCTATGATCTGGAATATGGTCAGGCTACAATTGAGATGCATAAGGATTCCATCAAACCCGGCCAGAAGGTGGTTATTGTGGATGACCTTATGGCTACAGGCGGTACACTGGAAGCGATTATCAAACTGGTAGAACAGCTGGGCGGTGAAGTGGTTGATATCTGCTGTCTGATTGAACTGGCCGGTTTAAACGGACGTGACAAACTGAAGGGATACCCTGTACATTCTCTGATCAGCTACGAAGGCAAATAGAAAAGGAAAAGAAACCGGAAGGAATCAGTATGAGCGGAAAAAGAACCAGCATAACCAGTGCTTCCAATGCAAAGATCAAACAGGTCATCCAGCTGCAGAAGAAGCGGAAAGAAAGAGAAAGTACCGGTCTGTTTCCGGCAGAAGGCATCCGCCTTTTTCAGGAGATTCCTTCGGACCGGCTGGATCAGGTATTTGTATCGGAAAGCTTTCTGGACCGGGAAGATGCAGAAGAATTATTATCCGGTTTGGATGATCAGGAGATTTTTATTGTAAAGGATTCGGTATTTGAATCCATGTGTGACACCAAAACACCCCAGGGAATTCTGGCTCTGGTAAGAAGGCAGGAACGGACACTGGAGGAAATCCTTTCCATTTCGGAAACCCCGTTTTTTATGATGGTGGAGAATCTTCAGGATCCGGGGAATCTGGGAACCATATTACGAACCGGTGAAGGCGCGGGAATTACGGCGCTGATCTTATCCAAAGGGACAGTGGATATTTACAGTCCCAAAGTCATCCGTTCCACCATGGGCTCCCTCTTCCGGGTGCCGTTCCTCTATGTGGAGGATATGGCAGAGACCGCAAAACTGCTGCAGGAAAAGGGAATTCAGGTATATGCGGCTCATCTGGAAGGTTCTGTGCCTTACGATGAGCCCGATTACCGAAAACCTGCTGCTCTCCTGGTGGGCAATGAAGGGAACGGTCTGACCGACCGGACAGCAGAAGCATGCAGCCGCAGAATCCGGATTCCCATGGAAGGACAGGTGGAATCTTTGAATGCTGCCATGTCTGCCGGAATTCTGATGTATGAAGTCCATCGGCAGAGAAACTGAATCAGATAGAAAGGGACTGTCGCACAGTCGCAAATCTGATCCTTATTTGGGGCAAATAAGCACAAAAGCCAGTGCAGGTATATCCATCACAGGTTCTGTGCCTTTATGGTGGATATACGGACTGGCTTGGAGTGCGAAAAAAGGACTGCACACTAATTAAAATTAGATAATGATGTTAAACGTTATAAATATCATCCAATGTTAACAGGAAAACATTTCGGTCTTTTGCTGCAGACAATAATTCTTCTGTGAATCCTCCCATTGAAAAGATTACATAGTAGTATTTGGTGCCTTTTGCAAACACCATCGCATAATGTTCCAAAAGTTCTAATTCATTCATGCCAATTTTCTCATTCCTGAATTTACATGAGCCAATCAGATACTCAGATACTTTTTTATCCGGTTCTTTAACCGGCACCCCCACAATATCTATCTGTACCTGTTTCTTTTCGTGAGGATCGGTTCCCCACCACTGCCCGACATCCGCCAGATCAAAGGGCAGTTTATCCGCATAACGAACCAGATATTCCTTACACATTTTTTCAAAAATGAGTCCCATATAGTCATGCATTCCTGACTTGACCACACGTTCATAAATTCCCGGAAATCTGCCTGACGCAATGGCTGAATAGTTCTGCGGTACAAAACGATACCAGAACCGGAAAAAGTTATCTTCAATCTCATAGATCGTTTTCTTACCAGCCTTTTCTGTAATTGGTGTTTCCCTTTTCAGAATTCCAAGATCAATCAGAACTTTAATATATTTTGAACACGCAGCACTATCCATTCCTGTTTTGGTTGCGATTTCGTTGAGCTTTGAGGAACCTTCCGCAACAGCTGTAATAATAGAGTTATACGCGCCTGGTTCACGAAGTTCCTGTTTCAGGAGATTTTCAGGCTCTTCAAATAGATATCCGGAACGATCAAATATATTGTCAACAATTGCATCGTCCAGTGAACCGCAAACACCAAGTTTATTGATATAATGTGGAATACCTCCGGTAATCCCATAGATCCATGCATTTTCTTCATTCGACAATTCCGGATGGAATTCGGCTGTCTCCTTATACGTCAACGGTTCAATTCTGAACTGTGCGGTTCTTCTTCCATATAAGGGACTTTCATATCCCAGCACCTGGTTTTGCATAAAAATCATGGAAGAACCACACAATATCAGATAAAGTTTACTGTCCTGCCACTGATGATCGATTAAATGCTGTAATCTGGAAGAAACAGACGGAGTGGATCTGGCCAGATATGGATATTCGTCAATGACAAATACAGTTCTCTCTGTTTTACCAATACGTCCAATTTCCTCTAATGCAGCCTCAAAAGAATAATAGACTGGATAATTATCATCATCAGGATGACGATACTGATGAATCGCCTTAGACAATGCTTCCAGATTTTCTTGTGAAGTTGCATTCAATGCAGAATAGTAGACTGTCTTTTTATCTTTACAAAATTCATTGATCAATGCAGTCTTTCCCACACGTCTGCGTCCATATATAACAATACATTCGAAATTATCTGCATTGAATCTTTGATTCATCTTCCGAAGTTCATTTTTTCTGCAATAAAACGGCATCACTGTCACCTCTACTCATGAGTTACTAACTTATGTTTCACTTTATTATATGTATAGCTTTTTCAGAATGATTCGTCAAGTCAGTCCGTTATTTATGATTATTTTTCGGGCTTTCTTTCTGTATTTTGATGGCGGATTTCCTGGCTTAATATCTATTTTTTCCTGATTTTCAGTGCTTTAAGAAGAAAAAAATAAATGTAACAATTGGAATGAAAAAAGTTTGAATTCTATAAGAATAAAAAATAAAAGATAAAAATAATCATCAGAATTGATATAAAAAGGCGAAAAAAGTGAATAAAACCGATTTTTTGCGATGTAATACTCTTGACAAAGAATATTTAATTTGTTATTATACATGTAACATTTTTGTAATAAATTAAACAAAATGTTAACAACATAAACGATTTTTGTAAAACTTAAATCAGCTTAAATTTTTGGAGGAAGTTATGACAAAGCTTGGTAAAACAGCAGCAGCTGCCATGAAGGTTGCCTGTCTTTCCGGATGTTTTGTTCTGGCAAACCCTTATACGGTTCATGCAGCAGAACTGGTGAATACATCCAGAGACAGCGTCAGTCTGAATCAGAATCGCGAAGTTGCAGGCTTAGCCGCGGTTATGTCAGGAGATTTTACTTTTAAATTTACTGACACACAGAATGCAGAATCCAGTTCTGTGGCTGAAGAAAGTTCTGATGCAAATCAGTCTGAAACAGCAGATGGTGCAGTAGAAGTTACTGCAGCAGCTGAAGAAGAAAAGACAGTATTAACAGCAAATGTAGATAATTCACTGAATATACGTCAGAATCCCAGTGAAGATGCTGAAATCGCAGGTAAGCTTTTCAGAGGCTGCACTGCAGAAGTAGTATCTGAGAATGAGGGATGGTATGAGATCACATCCGGTGATGTAACCGGCTGGGTCAGCAAAGAGTATACAAAGACAGGTTCAGAAGCAGAAGCCCTGCTGACAGAAATCAATCCTTCTGTTGCAACCGTAACTGCTAAAACACTGAATCTGAGAGAGCAGGCATCCACCAAATCCGATGTGGTATCTGTACTGGATAAGGATTCTTCCTTTATGGTTCTCTCTGCAGATGAGGAATGGGTTCATGTGCGTTACACAACCAATCTGGACGGCTATGTAAGTGCAGAGTATGTAACCGTTACAGAAGGTGCCGGTCAGGCAGTTTCCACTGAAGTTCTGAAGGCATACGCTGAAATGGCAGACGAAAAGGAAGCCGAAAGAGTTGCTGCAGAAGAAGCAGCAAGAGCAGCAGAGGCTGCAAAGAAGGCAGAAGCAGAAAAAAAAGCAGCAGAAGCTGCAAAGAAAACAGCTGCAAAGGCAACAACATCCGCAAAGAAGACTTCATCTTCAAGTTCTTCATCTGTAAGTGCTGACAATGTAACACTGCTTGCAGCAATCTGCGAATATGAAGCAGGTACCAATTATGACGGTTGTGTTGCTGTTGCAAACGTGGTACTGAACCGTGTACGCAGTTCCAAATATCCCGGATCCATCAAGGCCGTTATTTACCAGAAAGGTCAGTTCGGTAATGTGGCAAACGGTGGTTTAAATAAAATTCTGAACAGAGGACCGAAATCCACCTGTATTAAGGCAGCAAAGGCTGCACTGGCAGGTACCAACAATGTGGGAAGCAGATTACAGTTCCGTTCAGCACGAACAGTAAATCCTTCATCCTATAAAAATTCAGTTGTAATCGGAGGAAACTGTTTCTTCTAAGACAGACAAACGGCAGATTGGGCCGATGATATATAGATTCTGATTCATAACAGGCGTCGTGAAAACGGCGCCTTTTTTCTTACTGTTAACAGTAATGTAATAAATCTTTATTTGCTATTTTGATCAGTAAATGCTAAACTGTTTTTTAATAAACAGCCTTTGGAAAGGAGTTTTGAGATGGAAGCAATTTACTGGCTGCTTCTCTGTGTACTCCTGATCGGTGTGGAATTAGCCACAATGGGTTTGACAACGATCTGGTTTGCAGCAGGTGCATTTGCAGCATTTATAGCTGCCAATCTGGGCGGCAATTTATTTATTCAGCTTCTGATTCTGATCGCCGTTTCGGTGATTCTTCTGATTTTCACCAGACCGCTGGCAGTGAAGTATCTGAACAGCCGGACTGTGAAAACCAATGTGGAGAGTCTGGTCGGAAGAAGTGCAGTTGTTACAGAAGATATTGATAATCTGCAGAATAAGGGTCTGGCAAGTATCAATGGTCAGATCTGGACGGCACGGAGCATTGATGATCATATCGGCTATGTGCAGGGGGAGCAGGTTGATATCGTTGAAATACGCGGCAACAAACTGATTGTCCGCAAACATATTCAGGAGGTACAGGTATGAAATTTGGCGTGTTATTGATTATTCTTCTTCTGGTGATTATTATTGCGTCCTGCGTTACCATTGTTCCGCAGGCGAAAGCAATGGTAATTGAAAGACTGGGCGGTTATCTGACCACCTGGTCAGTTGGTATCCACTTTAAGGTACCTTTTATTGACCGGATTGCAAGAAAAGTAAACCTGAAGGAACAGGTTGTGGATTTTCCTCCTCAGCCGGTTATCACAAAAGACAATGTAACCATGCAGATTGATACGGTTGTATTTTTCCAGATTACAGACCCCAAGCTTTATGCTTACGGTGTTGAAAATCCGCTGATGGCCATTGAAAATCTGACAGCGACAACCCTTCGTAATATTATTGGTGATCTGGAACTGGACCAGACCCTGACTTCAAGAGAACTGATCAACAGCCATATGCGCAGTGCTCTGGATGAAGCAACGGATCCCTGGGGTATCAAGGTGAATCGTGTGGAACTGAAGAACATCATTCCTCCCAGAGAGATTCAGGATTCCATGGAGAAACAGATGAAGGCAGAGCGCGAACGTCGTGAAAAGATCCTCCAGGCAGAAGGTGAAAAGAAGTCAACCGTTCTGGTGGCAGAAGGTCTGAAGGAACAGAAGATTCTTTCCGCAGAGGCTGAAAAGCAGGCTGCCATCCTTCGTGCAGAAGCTGAAAAGGAAAAGAAGATCCGTGAAGCAGAAGGTGAAGCAGAAGCAATTCTGAAGGTACAGAAGGCAACTGCAGAAGGTATCCGACTTCTGAAAGAAGCCGGTGCAGATGAAGCGGTTCTTAGACTGAAAGCACTGGAAGCCTTTGAGAAAGCTGCAGACGGAAAGGCAACCAAGATCATTATCCCTTCTGAAATTCAGGGAATCGCTGGTCTGGCAAAATCCGTAGTAGAAGTGGCACAGGAAGAAAAGTAAGGCTGAAAAAGCATTTAAAACATTTAATTGAACATTTTTCAGATGGTATACCGGAATCAGGAGTCCATAACAGGATGACAGATTCCGGTATACTTGTTTTTGGGGGAGGTATCAGTTATAATGGATAAATCTGAAAATACCGAAAACATCGATGCCGGAGTATCTGTCCGGTATCCCATGGAGAATTATAGATGAGAAATTTGGCAATTGGTATTCTGGCCCATGTAGATGCCGGAAAGACCACTTTATCGGAAGAAATGCTGTTTGTCAGCGGGCAGATCCGCAGTTATGGACGAGTTGACAATGGGGATGCATTTCTGGATACATATGAACTGGAAAAGGAAAGAGGAATCACCATATTTTCCAAGCAGGCGGTAATCAATCTGGAGCATATGAAAATGACGCTGCTGGATACGCCGGGCCATGTGGATTTTTCAGCGGAGATGGAGCGTACCCTGCAGGTGATGGATTATGCCATTCTGGTTATCAGCGGGACATCCGGCGTGCAGAGCCATACCCTGACCCTGTGGAAATTGCTGGAACGTTACCGGATTCCGGTGTTCCTTTTTATCAACAAAATGGATCAGCTGGAGGAGGTTTCTGATTACAGCAGTCTCACAGAAGCACAGAAACAAAATCTGGATCAGAGGCGGAAACAGGAACAGGAACGGCTGATGGGGGAACTGCGGACACAGTTGTCTTCAAACTGCATGAATTTTTCCTTTCTGCATGCTGAAGCAATGAGTTTTGAACAGTCCGGACAATCCGTATATGATTTCATGAAAGAACATGCAACAGAGGACTGGATGGAGAATGTTTCGCTCTGCGATGAAAATGTTATGGAACATTATCTGGAAGAGGGTGAAGTCACCAAAACGCAGATTGTGAAGATGATTCGGGAGCGAAAGCTGTTTCCCTGCTATTTCGGCTCGGCGCTGAAACATGACGGTGTGGATCTGTTTTTAAAAGGCATCGAAGAATTTGCGGAAGAACCCTTCCGACCGAAGGAATTCGGAGCCAGAGTATTTAAAATCTCCAGAGATGCCCAGGGAAGACGTCTGACCTTCATGAAAGTAACCGGCGGAAGTCTGAAGGTCCGTTCCATTTTACGGGGACAGCAGAAGACCGCTTCACTTTCCGCGGAAACAGAAGAATCCGGTGACTGGGAAGAGAAAATCAGTCAGATCCGGATTTATTCCGGTGAAAAGTTTACGGCGGAAGAAACGGTTGATGCCGGTACCGTATGTGCAGTAACCGGATTGAATTATACATATCCGGGCGAAGGATTCGGTGTGGAAAATGATGGATATACGCCGATGCTGGAACCGGTGCTGACCTATCGTGTGGTTCCTGCCTCCGGCTGTGATCTCAATCAGTTTCTGGTGATGCTGCGCCAGCTGGAAGAAGAAGAACCGGCCCTTCATGTATCATGGGACGAACAGGTGGGAGAAATTCATGTGCAGGTCATGGGTGAAATCCAGGTGGAAATCCTGCAGAGACTGATTGAAGAAAAGTACGGTATTTATGCGATTTTTGATGAAGGCAGCATTGTTTATAAAGAGACCATTGCCAATACCGTAATCGGTCTGGGTCATTTTGAACCGCTGCGTCACTATGCCGAGGTGCATCTGCTGATGGAACCGGGGGAACCGGGATCCGGTATGCAGTTTTTCACAGACTGCAGCGAAGACCTTCTCAGCCGGAACTGGCAGAGATTGATTCTTACCCATTTGCGGGAAAAAGAGCATCGGGGGGTACTGACCGGATCCCCAGTCACGGATATTAAAATCACACTGATTGCCGGACGGGCCCATCTGAAGCACACCGAAGGCGGTGATTTCCGTCAGGCAACCTATCGGGCGGTCCGCCAGGGGCTGAAGCAGGCAGAATCCGTGCTGCTGGAACCTTATTATGCCTTTCGGATTGAGCTGCCTCCGGAGCTGGTGGGGCGTGCCATGATGGACATTGAACGAATGAATGGTAAAATAAATCCCCCGGAGCTGGAAGGGGATTTCAGTATTCTGACCGGAAGTGCGCCGGCTGTTACCATGGGAAATTATCAGAAGGAACTGAATACCTATACCCACGGAGCCGGTCGGATGACCTTGACTGTGGATGGTTATTTTCCCTGTCACAATCAGGAGGAAGTAGTGGAACGGATCGGATACGATTCGGAGCTGGATCTGCGCAATCCCACATTTTCCGTATTCTGCACCCACGGAGCAGGTTTTGCCGTACCCTGGTATGAAGTACCGGAGTATATTCATATAAAAGAAGAGCAGTCCCGACCGGAAATTTATGCACCGATGCCTTCTGTATCGGAATGGGAACCGGAAGCTTTCATGGATGAAGAAGAAGTCAATGAAATTCTTGCCCGTACCTTTGGCAAAAACAGCGGAGAAAAGAAAAATACGTATAAAAAGACCAGAACCTATAATCCGGCTCCATCCTCTTCCGGCGGAAATCCGGTGAAGCGGCCGAAAAAAGAAAAAGAATATCTTCTGGTGGACGGATACAATGTGATTCATTCCTGGAAAGAGCTGAATGAATTGTCTGAGGTGGATTTCGGAGCAGCCAGAGATAAACTGGCAGACATTCTCAGCAACTATCAGGGCTATAAAAACAATATTATTATTCTTGTTTTTGATGCCTATAAAGTAAAGGGCGGAAAAGGAGAAGTCAGTAAATATCACAACATTTACATTGTCTATACGAAAGAAGCGGAAACTGCCGATCAGTATATTGAAAAAACAGCCCATAAAATTGGACGTACCGATCGGGTAACCGTTGCTACATCCGATGGACTGGAACAGGTGATTATCCGCGGACAGGGCTGTATCCTTCTGTCTGCCAGAGAACTGCAGGAGGAAATTGCCCACACAGAAAAGCAGATCACGGAAAATGTGGATCAGAAAAACGGTGCGGGACGGAATTATCTGCTGGATCAGGCCGAAGGCGATGTGGCTGAATACATTGAAAAGGCTTTGAAAGATGAGATTCAGGAGTAAATCAGCAGAATTTTTTTCTATTGCAGTTTAATAAAAAAGTTGATATAGTAGCAGGTATTAGAAAATATGATACTGTGTACGGGCTCAACAAGAAAAGAATAGAAATATATCTGTTTCGCAAACTGAATCCGGCATCAGATCTTTGTAAACATTGATCAGACTATTGATCAGAATAAGGAAATAGTACAATTAACAGGAGGTTGTTTTCATGAATTTAAAAGGACGTAATTTTTTAAAGCTGTTGGATTATACAACAGAGGAAATCGAATATTTAATTGATCTTTCTGCAAAGCTGAAGGCACAGAAGAAGGCAGGTATTGTGGACAAGTGCCTGAATGGAAAGAATATTGCACTGATCTTTGAAAAGACCAGCACAAGAACCAGATGTTCTTTCGAAGTGGCAGCTTATGATCTGGGTATGGGCTGTACTTATCTGGATCCCAGCGGTTCTCAGATCGGCAAGAAGGAAAGCATTGCAGATACCGCCAGAGTTCTGGGCCGTATGTTTGATGGTATTGAATACCGCGGTTTTGGTCAGGAAATTGTGGAAGAACTGGCAAAATATGCAGGTGTTCCGGTATGGAACGGTCTGACCAATGAATTCCATCCCACACAGATGATTGCTGATATGCTGACCATTCGTGAGCATCTGGGTTATCTGAAGGGCGTAAAGTTTGTTTACATGGGAGATGCCCGTTACAATATGGGCAATTCCCTGATGGTAACCTGCGCGAAACTCGGCATGCATTTCACCGCATGTGCACCGAAAGCATATTTCCCCAATGAAAAACTGGTGGAAACCTGCCGTGCAATCGCAGCAGAAACCGGTGCAACCATTACACTGGAAGAGGATGTAAAGAAAGCAACTGCAGGTGCACAGGTTATTTACACCGATGTATGGGTATCCATGGGTGAACCGGACGAAGTATGGGAAACACGTATCCGTGAACTGGGACCGTATCAGGTTAATGCCGCATGTATGGCCAATGCTGCAGAAGATGCGATCTTCATGCACTGTCTGCCGGCATTCCATGATCTGAAGACGAAGATCGGTGCAGAAATTGCGGAAAAATTCGGTATCAATGAAATGGAAGTAACGGATGAGGTATTTGAATCTGCCCAGTCTGTTGTATTTGACGAGGCAGAAAATCGTATGCACAGCATCAAGGCAATCATGTATGCAACGTTGAAAGGTGAAGAATAAGAGTTCATATGAATAAAAGAAGAAATAATACACGTATGATCACCATGGTCATCGACTTTCTTCATATCGGAATCTGTATTGCAATCATTATTCTGGCTGTACTGGTGTTTTTAAAACCGGTACAGCATGCATATTGCTTCCCTATTGTATTTCTCCTGGCATCTGTTCTGAATTTTTCCAGTGCCTACGGAAGGGTAAACCGGATCGTGGGAATCCGCAGATGGTCTCCCGGCGTTGTGACAACATTGGCGTTGGGAGTGTTTTTTCTGATTATTACCATTGTCAGTGCACTCACTGTTTTCAGATAGGCAGGATGAAATGAAAGAGAAAATACTGGATTTATTAAGCAATACGGACGGATATTTATCCGGTCAGCATATTTCTGAACTGCTTGGTGTTTCCAGAACAGCGGTCTGGAAGAACATTCAGCGCCTGCAGGAAGAAGGCTATGTAATTGAAGGAATCAAAAACAAAGGATATCGACTGGCAGAAAAAGGAGATATCCTTTCCTTATATGAATTAAAATGTCATATGGATGAAAGCAGCAGACAGGCTGTGGCCGATGGGGAAAAATCTGCCGGATCTTTTACCGGTAAATTTGGTTCAGTGATTCATTATTACGATGAAATTGACTCCACCAATCTTCAGGTGAAAAGGCTGGCCGAAACCGGTGCACCGGAAGGAACCCTGGTTGTCGGAGATTGTCAGGTGAAAGGACGAGGACGGCTTGGTCGGGTCTGGACTTCTCCATCCGGATGCGGATTGTGGATGTCTCTGCTTCTGCGGCCGGAGTTTTCACCCATGCAGGCTTCCATGGTAACCCTTGCGGCAGCCATGGCAGTCCGTGACGGTATTTATCAGGTGACCGGAATCGAGGCAGGGATCAAATGGCCCAACGACCTGGTATGCAATGGAAAGAAAATCTGCGGAATCCTGACAGAAATGAGCATGGAAGAAAACCGGATCAGCTATATCGTGGTTGGCATCGGTATCAATGTCAATAACAGAAGCTTTCCGGAAGAACTGCAGGATAAAGCCGTTTCTCTGGCCATGCTGACAGGAAAAAACTGCAGCAGGGCAGCACTGGCAGCAGCAGTCTGCAGAAGTTTTGAACAATACTATGAAGTGTTTACGGCGGATGGAAATCTGAAACAAATCGTCCCCGCCTATAATCAATATCTGATCAACCGGGGCAGGCAGGTTGTCATTACCGACCATGCCGGTTCCATGGTCTGCACTTCTGAGGGGATTGACGAAACCGGAGCACTGCTGGTGGTCCGGGAGGATGGAACCAGAGATGCCATTACCTCAGGAGAAGTATCCGTCCGCGGAATTTATGGGTATGTGTAATTCGCACGGATTCGAAAAACAGAATCCGCAGAGAAACAGGGAGTTTGTTTTATATGGAAGAAAAAGTAGTTTTATGTGGTGCCAATTCTTATACACAGAAATTTTATCTGGACGAGCGTTTTGACAATCTGCCGGATCAGGTGAAGGATGAGCTGAAAGCCATCTGTGTACTTTATGTGGAAGACGTGGGTGGTATTCTGACCATGGAATTTGACGAAGATGGATCCCTTCAGCTGACTGTTGCCAGCGATCCGGGAGATTATCTTTTTGATGAAATCGGCAGTGTCCTGAAAATCAAGCAGATACAGAATAAACACCGTGAACTTCTGGAAAGCCTGGAAGTATATTATCGTGTTCTGTTTCTGGGAGATGATTTATCATGACAGTGAGAATCGGCAGTTTTGAACTGGAAAATCCGGTGGCACTGGCTCCCATGGCCGGTGTAACGGATCAGGCGTATCGAATCCTTTGTAAAGAACAGGGCTGCGGACTGATGTATACGGAAATGGTCAGTGCCAAGGCCATTCATTATAAAAATAGAAATACCGGCCCTCTGATGGCGGTTTCACCGGAGGAAGGTGCTGTGGCTCTGCAGCTGTTCGGTTCCGAGCCGGAATTAATGGGAGAAATCGCAGCCCAGGTGGAAGATGGTCCCTTTGCATTTCTGGATGTTAATATGGGATGTCCGGTACCAAAGGTTGTCAATAACGGGGAAGGATCCGGGCTGATGAAAAATCCGAAACTGGCAGCAGAAATCATCCGTGAAATGGTAAAACGGGTGCATAAGCCGGTGACGGTTAAATTCCGTAAGGGATTTTATACAGATGAAACTCTGGCCCCCGAGTTTGCAAAATACATGGAAGATGCAGGGGCAGCAGCAGTGGCTGTTCACGGCAGAACCAGGGAACAGTATTATTCCGGCAAGGCAGACTGGGATGTGATCCGGCAGGTTAAGGATGCGGTCAGCATTCCGGTTTTCGGAAATGGTGATATCTTCAAACCGGAAGATGCCGTCCGGATGATGCAGGAAACCGGATGTGACGCCGTCATGATCGGACGGGGAGCCAAGGGAAACCCGTGGATTTTTGAAGGAATCCGCAGGCTGCTGGCCGGTGAGGAACCCCTGGCGGCTCCCACCCTGGAGGAAACCTGTCAGATGCTTCTGCGCCATGCCAGACTGCAGTGCAGTCTGAAGGGAGAGTATATCGGCATGCGTGAAATGCGAAAACATGCAGCCTGGTATACCACCGGGTTTCCGGAATCCGCAGCATTTCGCAATCAGGTCAATCTGACGGAAACCTATGAGGAATTTGAAAACCTGGTCAGAGCATTTGCCGGTCTGTAAAGTATAACCGTTTGATCTGATGTATAGTCTGATAAGTATTTTTTGAAGGAAATTGCGAATATCTGTTGTGCTCAGGTCTTTTTCCTTGAAAATAAGAGTGAAGAACAGCTGGAATGAGTTGACAATTCAAAAGAGATAGGGTTATAATTAAGAGCTATGTGATAAATCAGTCATTTCCGTCTTCGGAAATTTTATATCATAAGAAAGGAAGCAATGATTATGGCAGAATCAATTAAAAAGAACATGCTGACCCGTGCCGGTCTGGAACGTTATGAAAAGGAACTGGAAGAGTTAGTAAGTGTAAAACGTAAAGAAGTTGCTGAGAAGATCAAGATTGCCAGAGAATTAGGCGACTTATCAGAAAATGCCGAATACGATGCAGCAAAAGAAGAACAGGGACATATCGAAGCCAGAATTGCAGAATTAACACAGATGTTAAAGCATGCAGAAGTTGTTTCAGATGATGAAATTTCCCTGGACAAGGTTAACGTTGGATGTACCGTAAAAGTACTGGACATCGCATATGACGAAGTAGTAGAGTACAAGATTGTAGGTTCTGCCGAAGCAAACAGCCTGGAAAACAGAATCTCCAACGAATGTCCCGTCGGCGCGGCACTGATGGGAAGAAAAGTAAACGACCTGATCGATGTACTTGCACCGGTTGGTATTGAACAGTACAAAATTCTGGATATCCAGAGAACAGAGATTTAACCTTTTAGGATTTCAGAGTCGTTTGACACCCAATTATTTAAATAAAAAGGATTCGAAATACAGAACGATTTCGAATCCTTTCTGATGAATATAGACTGTAAGAAACACAGACATGAATAGATAGAGACTGTAACATACAGAATACCGAATATATCAATGAGGAGTTAACATGGGAGAGAAGAAGAATCAGAACAATCAGCCCAAGGCGCAGGATACCAACCAGCTGAAGCAGGTCAGACTGGACAAACTGGCTGCACTTCAGGCAGAGGGAAAGGATCCTTTCCAGATTACAAAGTATGATCAGACACATCATACCGATGAATGCAAGGCTTTGTACAACGCGCATGAAGAACAGAAGCTGGCTGGCAGAGCCGTACCTTCCACAGAAGGAATGGACGAAGCAGAAGCCAGAACCGTACTGAATAACGATTACAATGAAAGACGTGCCATTATGGATGCCGACCCCATTCATGTATCCATTGCAGGCCGTATGATGTTCAAAAGAAACATGGGTAAGGTTACATTCTGCAACATTCAGGACCTGAAGGGTAAGATTCAGGTTTACGTTGCCAGAGATGCCATTGGCGAAGAATCTTACGCAGAATTTAAAAAATCCGATATCGGTGATATCTATGGCGTAAAGGGATATCTGTTCCGCACCAAGACAGGTGAGGTTTCCATTCATGCAGAAGAAATGCTTCTGATGACAAAGAACCTGAATCCCCTGCCGGAAAAATTCCACGGCATGACCAACACTGACCTTCGTTACCGTCAGAGATACGTTGACCTGATTATGAACGAAGAATCCAAGAACGTATTCATCAAGCGTTCCAAAATCATCAGCGAAATCCGTAAATTCCTTGCCGGCCGTGACTTCATGGAAGTGGAAACTCCCACTCTGGTAAGCAATGCAGGCGGTGCAGCAGCAAGACCTTTTGAAACACATTACAATGCACTGGACGAAGATGTAAAGCTTCGTATCTCTCTGGAACTTTACCTGAAGAGACTGATCGTAGGCGGTCTGGAACGTGTATATGAAATCGGACGTGTATACCGCAACGAAGGTGTTGACACTCGTCATAACCCGGAATTCACCCTGATGGAACTGTACCAGGCATACACCGATTACGAAGGCATGATGGAACTGACTGAAAGCATGTTCCGTTATCTGGCTGAAACCGTATGCGGCAGCACCACCATTGTATACAACGGCATTGAAATCGACCTGGGCAAGCCCTTCCGTCGTATGACCATGAACGAAGCAATCAAAGAATACGCAGGCGTAGACTTTGATGAAGTGGCAACCGATGAAGAAGCAAAGGCACTGGCAAGAGAACGCCACATTGAATTTGAAGAACGTCATACAAAGGGCGATATCATCAACCTGTTCTTCGAAGAATACTGTGAAAAGGAACTGATCCAGCCCACATTTATCATGGATCATCCGCTGGCCATTTCCCCTCTGACCAAGAAGAAACCTTCCGATCCTTCCAAGGTAGAACGTTTCGAGCTGTTCATCAACACATGGGAAATGTGCAACGCATACTCCGAGCTGAACGATCCCATCGACCAGAGAGAACGTTTCGCACAGCAGGATGCCAATGCAGAAGCAGGCGACGAAGAAGCACAGCACACCGATGAAGACTTCCTGAATGCACTGGAAGTAGGTATGCCTCCCACAGGCGGTATCGGTTACGGTATCGACCGTCTGGTTATGCTGCTGACAGACAGCCAGGCAATCAGAGATGTACTGCTCTTCCCGACAATGAAGAGCCTGGACCCCAAACCCGCAAAGAAGGAAGGCGCTGCTGAAGGAAAGTGCTGTCCTGAAGAAGGCACCACATGCTGCCTTCCTAAAGAAGAAAAAATTGATTTCTCCAATGTGAAGATCGAGCCGTTATTTGAAGAATGTGTTGATTTCGAGACATTCGCCAAATCAGATTTCCGCGCAGTAAAGATTGAAGCCTGTGAAGCAGTTCCGAAGAGCAAGAAGCTTCTGAAATTCACTCTGAACGATGGAACAGACCGCAAACGTACCATCTTAAGCGGTATTCATGAATACTATGAACCGGAAGAACTGGTTGGCAAAACAGCCATTGCCATCGTGAATCTGCCGCCCAGAAAGATGATGGGTATTGACT
>JBJELP010000184.1:0-9602 GCA_051879215.1 Lachnospiraceae bacterium | reverse complement strand
TTACAGTTTATGCGTATTTTTCTCTTCGGTCACAGGAAAAACCGCCGATGATAGTATGTGCTGAATCAGGAATCGTATGCCGCACGCTGACTGGCAAAATGTTTCATTCAGCTTACATTTTCAGTCTGCAAAGCGAAGGAATATATCCGGACAGGAAACGATTGTTATTCCGCCATGTATCTGATACACTTATTTCACAGCAGTTCATCTCTGCCGCATCAAATCAGTATCGACTGAAAAAACGAATTGAAAGATTTCAAAAGAAATTTCAAAAAAAGAATTTTAAAAAGAAAATGAAAGGATACCATCATGATTGAATTAACTTACGAACAGATCGACTGGAACCGTTCTTCGAAACGGATTCAGCATGCTTCTGACAACTTTCTGAAAGGATTTAACTGCAGCCAGTCCGTGTTCTCCGCATTTGCTCCTTCCTTTGGCTTATCGGAAGAATTTGCCCTGAAACTGTCATGTTCCATGGGTGCCGGCATGGGACGAATGCGAGAAGTATGCGGTGCGGTCTCTGCCATGGCACTGATTGTCAGCCTCGTAAACGGCAACACCGATCCGGAAGATACCGCTGCCAAAACAGAGAATTACCGTACCGTCCGAATGCTGGCAGATATTTTCAGAAAAAAAAGAAATACCATTCTCTGCCGGGAGCTTCTTGGTATTGTAAAGGCAGAAAATGAGGCAAGACCGCAGGATCGAACTGCCGCTTATTATGCTTCAAGACCGTGTCTTTCCGTTGTACAGGATGCAGCTGTCATTCTGGAACACTATCTGGACCATTACCCTGCATATCGTTCGTAATGCCTTGACTTTATTTCTTTTATGTGTTAAAGTTTTGTTGTTTGATTCTTTAATACTTAAAAGATAAAAAGCACGAAGGAAAGGAAAGAAATACTTATGAAAGTAGCATTGTTAGTTCTTTACTTTGCAGTTCTGGTCGGAATCGGCTTATACTGCAGAAAACACGCAACCGATGTAAATGGTTTTGTTCTGGGCGGCCGTGCCGTAGGTCCCTGGCTGACTGCATTTGCCTATGGTACATCTTATTTTTCAGCCGTTGTGTTCGTCGGCTATGCCGGACAGTTCGGATGGAAATTCGGTATGGCAGCCACATGGGCAGGTATTGGTAATGCGGTGATCGGCTCTCTGCTTGCATGGCTGATTCTCGGACGCAGAACCCGTATCATGACACAGCATCTGGATTCTGCCACCATGCCTCAGTTTTTCGGTGTCCGTTTCAACAGCCCTTCACTGAAAATCGGTGCTTCTGTTATCATCTTCATTTTCCTGATTCCCTATACCGCATCTCTTTACAACGGTCTGTCCAGACTGTTCGGTATGGCATTCAACATCGATTATTCCGTATGTATTATCCTGATGGCTGTCCTTACTGCCATCTACGTAATTGCAGGCGGTTACATGGCAACAGCAATCAACGATTTCATTCAGGGTATCATCATGCTGGTTGGTATCGTATCCGTCATCTTTGCAGTATTACAGAGTAAAGGCGGTTTATCTGCTGCTATTGAAGGCATGAAACAGATTTCCGATGAATCCATTGGTGCAGCTCAGGGATCTTTCGCATCTCTTCTGGGACCTGACCCTGTCAGCCTGATTTTTGTTGTTCTGCTTACATCACTGGGTACCTGGGGACTTCCGCAGATGGTTCAGAAATTCTATGCCATCAAAGATGAAGCTTCTATTAAGAAAGGAACCATTATATCAACTGTTTTTGCATTTATCGTAGCAGGCGGATGCTATTTCCTGGGCGGTTTCGGACGACTGTTCTCCGATCAGATCGACATTGCTGCCAATGGTTATGATTCCATCATTCCCACCATGCTGTCCACACTGAGTCCCATGATGATCTCTCTTGTGGTAATCCTGGTTCTCTCCGCTTCCATGTCCACCCTGTCTTCCCTGGTAATCGCATCCAGTTCCACACTGACCATCGATTTCCTGAAAGACAACTTTGTTAAAAACATGGATCAGAAAAAACAGGTTGTATACATTCGTGTGCTGATCGTGGTATTCATTGCCATTTCTGCAATCATTGCTCTGATTCAGTACAAATCTTCCGTTACTTTCATCGCTCAGCTGATGGGTATTTCATGGGGCGCCCTTGCCGGTGCATTCCTTGCTCCTTTCCTGTACTCCCTGTACTGGAAGGGTACAACCAAGCTTTCCTGCTGGGTATGCTTCCTCTTCGGTTCCATCCTGATGCTGGTGAACATGCTGGCAAGACCCAGTCTCCCTGCAATCATCCAGTCTCCCATTAACTGTGGTGTGGTTGCCATGGTAGCCGGCCTGATCATCGTTCCTGTAGTCAGCCTGATTACCCCCGCTCCTTCCAAAGAGCTGGTAGATGATGCATTCAGCTGCTATAAGTAGGAATTGTAAGTTATAAACGGATAACACATATATTTTATAAAAAGAGACTGCCGCAATAGCGGCAGTCTCTTTTACTTCCCCAGTGAAAGTCCAAAATCTCCTGAAGGTAGCACTTCAAATCAGTCACAACATCCACCACAGGTACCCATCACAGATACAGTTCCTGAGTCCAGGAAGCTTTTTGGATATTATCATACTTTTTTCAACTGTTTTAGCCAAACCAGTCCTCTATTATTTTATTATAAATGTTTTTTTGGATATATCTGACTTGTCTCAGCTTCTTTTAACCAAATTTCGTTTCTCAGGGTAGTTTTTTTGCTATTTTTTCCCTGATTTCTTATTTTTTTGGATATTTTGGCATTTTCTCCACCTGTTTTAGCCAATTCATACCTCAGTGCTGATGATATTCCCGGAGATTTGGATTTTCCCTCACCATTTCAGTTGTTTTTATCCATTAATCAGCTTTTCATCTTGCTATTTACTGCGATTCCCTCATTTTCTTTGTCCCATAGTAAAAGCCCATATAATCTCCGAAAGGAGACATATGGGCTGAAATGACAATCAGATGGAAGAAATCATCCTTTATTCTGCTGTGCTACCAGGTATTCTGCTCCGTACAGTTTGCGAAGTTTCGGTTTTTCAATCTTTCCGGTTGAATTTCTGGGAATATCAGCTAGAATGATTTTCTTCGGACGTTTATATCTGGGAAGTTCCATACAGAACTCGAACAATTCTCCCTCTGTACAGTTCATTCCTTCTTTGATTTCAACGATTGCACCGGTGATTTCACCAAGACGTTTGTCCGGAAGACCGATTACCGCAACATCCTTTATTTTCTTGTGAGTACGCATAAAGTCTTCAATCTGTACGGGATAGATATTTTCACCGCCGCTGACAATGACATCTTTCTTTCGATCCACAAGGAAATAGAAACCGTCTTCGTCCTGCATGGCCATATCGCCGGTATACAGCCATCCGTCCTTCAGAGTTTCTGCTGTGGCCTTGGGATCATTGTAATAGCAGGTCATAAGACCGGGACCTTTCACACAGAGTTCACCGACTTCTCCCTGTTTCACTTCCACACCGTTTTCGTCCACAATCTTACATTTCCAGCGATAACCGGGAACACCGATGGCACCGACTTTATGAATATTTTCCATTCCAAGATGTACACATCCGGGACCGGTGGATTCGGAAAGACCATAATTGGTGTCATATTTATGATGGGGGAAATATTCCTTCCATCTCTTAATCAATGAAGGCGGAACGGGCTGTGCACCGATATGCATCAGTCTCCACTGAGACAAATCGTAATCTTTTAACTTGATATCTCCACGATCCAGTGCATCCAGAATATCCTGTGCCCACGGAACCAGCAGCCACACAATGGTACATTTCTCCTGTGAAATGGCATTCAGAATAATCTCCGGGCTTGTTCCCTTCAGCAATACGGATTTGCTGCCGGCACAGAGACTTCCCATCCAGTGGAACTTTGCACCGGTATGATACAGCGGCGGAATGCAGAGGAAATTGTCCTCACGGCCGGTTTCATGATGTTTCTGTTCCATCTGTGCTGCCTGCAGCAGACTGGTATGATTATGTAAAATAGCTTTCGGGAAACCGGTGGTGCCGGAAGAAAAATAAATGGCTGCATCATCTTCGTCATCAATTCGGATCAACGGTGCCTTGCTGGAGCAGTCAGCAACCATGGCATGATAGCTTTCTGCAAATGTAGGACAGTTATCACCCACAAAAATCAGAAGTCTGCGCTTGCAGAGTTTATCAGCAATGGCTTCAATACGGCCAATGAATTCCGGTCCGAAAATCAGCACATCCACTTCAGCCAGATCCGCACAGTACATAATTTCATCACTTGAAAAACGGAAATTAAATGGTACTGCAATGGCACCTGTCTTCAGAACACCGAAATAAATCGGGAGCCATTCCAGACAGTTAAACATCAGAATCGCAACCTTATCTCCTCTTTTCACGCCGCGTCCCAGCAGCATATTTGCTACGCGGTTTGCCTTTTCATCAAAAACCGCCCATGTAATCTCTCTTCGGTAAGGCTCCGGTGATGTGGGCTGCATCAGATCGTATTCTTTCCAGGTGGTTCTTCTGGTATCCGTCATCATGGGATTTAACTCAACCAGAGCCACTTCATCTCCGTATAATTTGCAATTTCGTTCCAGTAAATCAGTAACAGGCATGATTCTTTCCCCTTTGTATTCTTTTTTGATTACAATTCAGCAGCTGCTGAACAGCAACAACAGTTTCCATATTCTTTTATATTTTTCTTCTTTAAACTGTTAAAGTAAACCTTGTTTATGGTATCATATTTGCCGTTAAATGTCAACCGCCTGCACTGACGGACAAAGACAAAGATGTGTAATCTGGTTCAAAAAGAAAATGCTAAGTCCAGAGCTTAAAAGAGCCAAGCTTACCGCTCATCGCCTTCGAATATTTGTTAGATGAGTAGTTGAAAACATGGCTGTTTCTGGTATAATTAATATATCAGAAGCGAAAGAAGAAAACGTGATGTCGGAATTACACAACCTCGGAAAAATAAATGTACAAATCCTTGAACAGGAGTTCGGCAAAATTCAGACAGATGAGATTATAGTAACAATTGAAACTTTCCCCAATGAATTCTAAGAAGGATTTTTGCGCAAATTATTTCATTTATTACATTTTTTCAGTTATAAAATCTATCTTTCCTGACTTCCTTTACATCTTAAAAACATAACTTGCCAATGCATTAAAATAAATGTAAAATAAGTTCATCTATATTTTTTATCAAAGGAGTAATATGACATGCTTAACAAAAGAATGGTCGGACTCGGTACACAGCGTTCTGTTATCCGGGAACTTTTTGAATTCGGTAAAATCCGCGCTGCAGAAGTCGGTGCAGAAAATGTATTTGACTTTTCCATTGGCAATCCCAGTGTTCCTTCACCGGACAGCGTAACTTCCACTGCCCTTGATCTGCTGAAAAATTCTGATCCGGTTACCCTCCATGGCTATACCAGTGCACAGGGTGATCTGGCTGCCAGAATAAAGATTGCAGATTCTCTGAACCGCCGTTTTCAGGCAGGTGTCCATGCAGATAACCTTTATATTACCGTTGGTGCTGCTGCTGCCCTCTGCTGCTGCCTGAATGCAATGACCTGCGGTCCCGAGGATGAATTCATCGTTTTCGCCCCCTATTTCCCCGAATACAAGGTATTTATCGAAGGGGCCGGTGCAAAGATGGTTCTGATTCCTGCGGATATTGAAGCATTCCAGATTGATTTTGAGAAGTTTGAGGCTGCCATCACCAGAAACACCCGTGGTGTTCTTGTAAACTCTCCCAATAACCCCTCCGGTTCCGTATATTCAGAAGAAACCGTGAAAAAACTGGCTGAGATTCTGAAACGGAAATCCGAAGAGTACGGTGAACCCATTTATCTGATTTCCGATGAACCTTACCGTGAGATCGTATTTGACGGCATCACTGTTCCCTATATGCCTCACTATTATGACAATACTCTGATCTGCTATTCCTGGTCCAAGTCCTTATCATTACCCGGGGAACGTCTGGGTTATGTGCTGGTTCCCGATCAGGTGGAGGACTCCAAAACCGTTTATGCAGCCATTGCAGGTGCAGGCCGTTCTCTGGGCTACGTATGTGCTCCCAGCCTCTTCCAGCAGATCTGTGCTGCCTGTGCAGAGGAAACTGCTGATATTTCCGTATATGAAACCAATAAAAACCTGCTGGTGAAGAGTCTTCGTGAAATGGGATACCATGTGGTGGAACCCGGCGGAACCTTCTATCTGTTCCCCCGTACACTGGAGGCTGATGATGTGGCCTTCTGTGAAAGAGCAAAGAATCATAACCTGCTGATCGTTCCCGGTGCCGGTTTCGGATGTCCCGGACACACCCGTATCTCCTTCTGTGTACCGACCGAACGGATCGAGCGTTCTCTGTCTGCATTTGAAGCACTGGCAAAGGAATACAGATAAGCGTCATGATTATCGATTTTCATACCCATATCTTTCCGGAAAAAATTGCTGCCGGTGTCATTGATAAGCTGCAGAAAAAATCCCGCTCCAAGCCCTATACCGATGCAACAGCCAGAGGTCTGCTGCAGTCCATGCAGGAAGCCGGTATCGATTACAGCGTTACCCTGCCAGTGGCAACCAACGTCAGACAGGTGGAGAAGCTGAATACCATCGCCATTGCAGATGTACAGGCACAGGCCGAATCCGGTGCACATTCCGGTCTGATTTCATTCGGCGGCATGCATCCGGATTATGAGAATTATAATGAAGAACTTCGGCGTCTGAAAGAAGGCGGTGTAAAAGGCATCAAACTCCATCCCGCCTATCAGGATGTGGATTTTGATGACATCCGTTTTCTGCGGATTATCGATGCCGCTTCGGAGCTGGATCTGATCGTACTGACCCATGCCGGATGGGATATCGGAATTCCCCATCATGATTTTGCATCGGTGGAGCAGATTCTTCATGTAATAAAGGAAGTATCACCCACAAAACTGGTTGCTGCCCATATGGGAGGCTGGCGGAACTGGAAAGAGATCAAAAGCGATCTGGCAGGCGCTCCCATCTGGCTTGATACGGCATTTTCCGTGGGCCCCATTGAACCGGCTGAGGGAACGACCCGAACCCCGGAAGAGTCCATGAACATGTATGACAGTGAATTTCTGGAACTGGCCAGAGCCCACGGTACGGATCACATTCTCTTTGCTTCTGACTGCCCCTGGAGCAGCCAGAAGGCTTATGTGGACCGATTCATGCAGATACCCTTTACAGAGGCTGAGAAAGCTGCTGTGATGGGTGAAAACGCAAGACAGCTGCTGGGTCTTTCCTGAAAGCAGATCATTTTTCACTAAATAAATCATTTCTCATTATGAAACAGAAAACCCCTCTCTGATTCACAGTATATCCTGTGATTTCAGAGAGGGATTTTATTTATTGTATCATCTTTATCATGATTTGTACAGATTTCTCTTATCCACAATACGAACGGCCTTGCCTTCGCTTCTTACGATGGACTTGGGAGCCAGCAGAACCACATCCACAAGGATACCCAGCATGGACTTCAGAGCTGCCTGCAGCTTTCTCTCTCTGCTTTCCTTGGATACAGAGGTATCTGCGTACATTTCATCGGTCATTTCCACATGAACTTCGATGGTATCGGAATGGTTGATACGGTCAACGATGATCTGGTACTGAGGTGCGTAGTTATTGTTCAGCAGTACAGTTTCAATCTGTGAAGGGAATACGTTGACACCCTTAACGATCAGCATATCATCGCTTCTGCCCATGGGCTTGTGCATACGTACATGGGTACGTCCGCAGGAGCATTTTTCGCGGGTCAGGAAAGTGATATCTCTTGTTCTGTAACGAAGGAGCGGGAATGCAGCCTTGTCCAGACAGGTAAATACCAGTTCACCCTTTTCGCCTTCGGGAAGCACTTCACCGGTTTCGGGATTGATGACTTCGGCAGCAAAATGGTCTTCATTGATATGCATACCTTTCTGTTCTTCACATTCAAAGGATACACCGGGACCGGAGATTTCAGTCAGACCGTAAATATCATAAGCTTTAATGCCCAGAAGTTCTTCAATTTCATGACGCATTTCTTCTGTCCATGCTTCTGCGCCGAAGATACCAGCTTTCAGCTTGATCTGATCAAGAATACCTCTGTCTCTTGCTGATTCTCCAAGGTATGCAGCGTAGGAAGGTGTACAGCAAAGGATGGTGGATCCCAGGTCTGTCATGAACTGCAGCTGACGATCGGTATTACCGGAAGACATGGGCAGGGTCAGACTTCCTACCAGATGAGAACCGCCGTTCAGGCCGGGACCGCCTGTGAACAGACCGTAGCCGTAGCTTACATGAACCACATCATCCTTTGTTCCGCCTGCTGCAACAATTGCTCTTGCACAGCATTCGTCCCAGATTCGGATATCGTCCATGGTGTAGAACGCAACAACACGTCTGCCTGTGGTACCGCTGGTGGACTGAATACGTACACATTCGGACTGGGGTACAGCCAGGAATCCATAAGGATACTGATCACGAAGGTCATCCTTTGTGGTAAACGGAAGTTTATGTAAATCATCAATACTCTTGATATCATCCGGTGTAACACCCATTGCTTCCATTTTTGCACGATAGCAGGGAACGTTGTCCCAGACATGCTTCACCTGCTTTACGAGCTTTTCGCTCTGCATTTTTCTGATTTCTTCCTGAGACATGGTTTCAATCTCAGGCTGGAAATACTGTTTCTCCATATTTCTTTCCTCCAGGTAAATAAATATATTCCATTGCCTGCATTGCAATCGAAAGAGAGATACAGGCATTTAAGATTTTTTTGTTATTCAGTTTTTGACTTTTTGACCCTTGGCTCATTTTATGCACGGCCCAGTTCAAATGCTTTCAGATTCAGTTCCACAAATTTTTCAGGCACGCAGTCTCTGATTGCCTGTTTCCAGGTTTGCTCCGGAATATCGAAGTATCTGGAAAGGCGTCCCATCAGCACGATGTTGACAGCCTTCGCGGAACCGGCCTGTTCTGCCAGAGACAGACAGTCCATGGCATCCACCTGAATGCCCAGAGCCTCCATCTTTTCGATCAGATTTTCCGGATACTGTGCATTACCGGTGATAACCGGCATGGGGTCGATCTGCTGTGTGTTGACCACAATACGGCCGCCTTCCTTCAGATATTCCACCCATCTGGCTGCTTCCAGTTTTTCGAAGGAAACAATAAAATCTGCTTCCCCTTTATCAATGATCGGTGAATATACCTTTTCACCGAAACGGACATATGTAACAACGCTGCCGCCTCTCTGGCTCATTCCATGAACTTCAGAAACCTTTACATCGTATCCCTGGGTCAGCAGCAGATGTCCGAGTAATTTGCTGGCAAGGAGTGAACCCTGTCCGCCTACACCAACAATCATAATATTCTTAGTCATAATCAAACCTCCGGCGCTTTCAGCGCATCAAATTTACAAAGCTGCTGACATACACCGCAGCCAACGCAAAGGGTGTTGTCCACATGAGCCTTCTTGTCCTTTATGCTGATGGCAGGACATGCCAGACGCATACAGGATTTACATCCGGTACAGTTCTTCTCTTCCACCGTAAGGGCAGGCTTTGCCTTGACATATTTTAATAATGCACAAGGAC
>JBJELP010000183.1:0-9634 GCA_051879215.1 Lachnospiraceae bacterium | reverse complement strand
TATTCAAGATTTTGTTTCGTGGCAGAAGGCCACAGATTAATACTTGAGAAAGGAACCCGACAGGGAAAGGTTAGTTTAAATGGCTACTAAAAAAGTGTCAGCTAAAAAAGTGACAAAAAAGCGTGTCAAGAAAAACGTTGAACGCGGACAGGCGCACATTCAGTCATCATTCAACAATACAATCGTAACCCTGACTGATAATCAGGGTAATGCCCTTTCATGGGCAAGTGCAGGCGGTCTGGGATTCAGAGGTTCAAGGAAATCTACTCCCTATGCAGCTCAGATGGCTGCAGAAACTGCAACAAAAGCAGCTTTAATCCATGGTTTAAAATCTGTAGATGTTATGGTTAAAGGACCCGGTTCAGGCAGAGAAGCTGCTATCAGAGCACTTCAGGCTTGTGGTCTGGAAGTAACAAGTATCAAGGACGTTACACCCGTTCCTCATAACGGATGCCGCCCGCCCAAACGCAGAAGAGTCTAATAGGAGGAAAGTAAAGTGGCAGTTAATAGAGTTCCGGTTCTTAAAAGATGTAGATCTCTGGCTCTCGACCCCAGCTATTTAGGTGTTGATAAGAAGTCCAACAGAAATTCAGCAAGAGCTAACAAGAAGATGAGCGAGTATGGTCTCCAGATGAGAGAAAAACAGAAAGCTAAATTCATCTATGGTGTTTTAGAAAAACCTTTTAGAAATTATTATGCAAAGGCAAAACGTATGAACGGTATGGTTGGTGACAACCTGATGATCCTTCTGGAAAGAAGAATTGACAACGTAGTATTCCGTGCAGGTTTTGCCCGTACAAGAAGAGAAGCAAGACAGATCGTTGATCACAAGCAGCTTCTGGTTAATGGCAAGAAGTGCAACATTCCTTCTTACCAGATCAAAGCAGGTGATGTTATCACCGTTAAGGAAACAAAGAAAGACTCTCAGAGATTTAAAGATGTTTTAGAAGTAACAGCAGGCAGACTGAAACCTGAATGGATCGAAGTTGATGACGAAGCAATGAGCATCACAATCAAATCATTACCTACAAGAGAAATGATTGACGTTCCGGTTAACGAAATGCTTATCGTCGAATTATATTCTAAATAATAATTACACTGATCAGTCAATATGCATTGTACCAAAGAAAATGATCCGCATGGGCTTATTGTCCATGCTGATTATTTTCCGGAATAACCCGTCAATCCAACATCCTTTAAGGAGGCTTATTAATAGTGTTTGAATTTGAAAAGCCTAACATTGAGATCGTAGAGATTTCAGAAGATAAGAAATACGGTAAATTCGTTGTGGAACCGCTGGAACGCGGATACGGCTTAACACTTGGCAACTCTCTGAGAAGAATTATGCTGTCTTCACTGCCCGGATGTGCTGTAAGTCAGATCAAGATTGAAGGTATCCAGCATGAGTTCAGCCCCATCCCCGGTGTAAAAGAGGATGTTACTGAGATCATCATGAATATTAAGAGTCTTGCCATCAAGAACAACAGCGATTCCAATGAAGTGAAAACTGCATATATCGAATTTGAAGGCGAAGGTGTTGTTACTGCAGCAGACATTCATACAGACTCTGATATCGAGATTTTAAATAAGGATCTTGTGATTGCAACTCTGAATGGTGGTACTGACAGTAAGCTTTACATGGAGCTTACCATTTCCAAGGGCAGAGGCTATGTAAGCGCAGAGCGTAACAAAGACGAAGATCTGCCGATTGGTGTTATTGCTATCGATTCCATCTACACTCCTGTAGAGAGAGTTAATCTGAAGGTTGAGAATACTCGTGTCCGTCAGATTACTGATTTTGATAAATTAACACTCGATGTTAAAACCAATGGTACCCTTGCTCCCGATGATGCTGTAAGTTTTGCAGCAAAGGTATTAAGTGAGCATCTGAACCTGTTCATCGATCTTTCTGAGAACGCAAAAGACATTGATGTTATCGTTCCCAAGGATGAGGATCAGTCCTCAGTGGCTCTTTCCATGAATATTGATGAACTGGAACTGTCTGTTCGCTCTTACAACTGTCTGAAGAGAGCAGGTATCAATACAGTAGAAGAACTCTGCAACAGAACTCCCGAAGATATGATGAAGGTTCGTAACCTTGGTCGTAAGTCTCTGGAAGAAGTTCTTGCAAAACTGAAAGAGCTCGGTCTGGAGTTAAATCCCAGCGAAGAGTAATCACAAACGTGATTGTAATGTAAATAATCTGGAAAAATAAGTCCGCAGGCGTTTTCCGGATTCCTTATCATAAAACTTAAGGAGTAAAAAGGCGGAACAGTAAGACCGGAACGGCATGATCCCGTTACTCCAATTCTGGAGGTATTTAAAATGGCTAAGTACAGAAAATTAGGAAGAACATCCGATCAGAGAAAGGCTTTATTAAGAAGCCAGGTAACCAGCCTGTTATATCATGGCAAGATCAAGACAACAGAAGCTAAGGCTAAAGAAATCCGTAAGATTGCTGAAGGTCTGATTGCCATGGCAGTAAAAGAAGCTGATAACTTCGAAGAAGTTACTGTAACAGCTAAGGTTGCCCGCAAAGACAAAGATGGCAAGAGAGTAAAAGAAACCAACGCTGAAGGTAAGAAGGTTACTGTTTACGATGAAGTTCAGAAGACCATCAAGAAAGACAGTCCTTCCAGACTGCATGCAAGAAGACAGATGCTCAAGGTTCTTTACCCTGTAAAGGAAGTTCCCGCTGAAGCAGCAGGCAAGAAGAAAAACACCAAAGAAGTAGATATGGTTGCTAAGCTCTTTGACGAAATCGCTCCCAAGTACAAAGGACGTCAGGGTGGTTACACAAGAATCATCAAGATCGGCCAGCGTAAGGGCGATGCTGCTATGGAAGTTCTGATTGAGTTAGTTTAATCCATAGATTTGTTCCATAGATTTATGGGAAGCGGTTGTTTCTCATAATTACAACTATCGAATCGGATATTACTATGTATCATGAACATGGATACAGATGAGCAGAAGGTTTGAGACATTGTGATTAAAATTCATTAAGAAAGTCAGGCCAATATGGCCTGGCTTTTTTTAGATTCCAGTGATAAAATGCTTGCAAAATAGAAAAAGCAAGTGTAAGATAAGCACAATGTATATTAAGTTATATCATACATTGCAGTCAATCAGAAATGGCGTTGTACCTGAGCATATAGGAGAGCAGTCAGTATGAGTTTTATTAAACTGTTGAAGCTGGTTCATAATTATACCACCTATAATGAGGATGGCGAACCGGAAGAAGTAAATCGCGCTGTAGACGGCGTGGATGCAGAGATCAGAAAAGGCGAATTTGTTGCAGTTCTCGGACATAATGGTTCCGGGAAATCCACACTTGCCAAGCACCTGAATGGCCTGCTGTTTCCGGATGAAGGAACCGTCTGGATCGGTGGTTATGATACAAAGGATGAAGATCATCTTCTGGATGTTCGACAGACCACCGGTATGGTATTTCAGAATCCGGACAATCAGATTATTGGCAGTGTGGTGGAAGAAGATGTTGCATTCGGTCTGGAAAATATCGGTGTGGAAACACAGAAAATCTGGAAGCGGGTTGCAGAAAGTCTGGAAGCAGTCGGCATGACGGCTTACAGGGAACAGTCGCCCAACCGGCTTTCCGGTGGACAGAAACAGAGGGTTGCCATTGCCGGTGTCATGGCCATGCGCCCCCAGTGTATTGTGCTGGATGAATCCACAGCCATGCTGGACCCGGTGGGAAGACGGGAGGTTATCGATACCATCAGTCGTCTGAACAAAGAGGAAGGAATTACCATTATTCTGATTACCCATTATATGGAAGAAGCAGTACGAGCTGACCGTGTCATGGTCATGCATGAAGGACATTTGGTTATGGAAGGAACTCCCAGGGAGATTTTCAGCCAGGTAGAGACACTGAAGTCCTATCATCTGGATGTACCGCAGGTAACAGAACTGGCTTATGAATTACAAAAGGAAGGAATCATGCTTCCGTCAGATATATTAACGGTGGATGAAATGGTGGATCAGATATGTCAATTAAGTTAGAACACGTTTCGTTGGATTATGAAGATGGCGGAAGAGTTAATCATGCATTGAAGGATGTTACACTGGAGATTCCGGATAATCAGTTTGTCGGTCTTATCGGTCATACCGGTTCCGGGAAATCTTCTCTGATACAGCACCTGAATGGCCTTCTTCATGCAACTTCCGGCACGATTTATTATAATGGTGAAAATATTTACGCAGAAGGCTACAGCATGCGGAAACTCCGCAATAAAGTAGGACTGGTTTTCCAGTACCCGGAACATCAGCTTTTTGAAGTGGATGTATTTGCAGATGTATGTTTCGGACCGAAAAATCAGGGTCTGTCTGAAGAGGAGATAAAAGAACGTGCCCGTGAGGCACTGAATCTGGTTGGACTGGATGAAAGTTATTATAAGAAATCTCCTTTTGAACTTTCCGGCGGACAGAAAAGACGCGTGGCAATTGCCGGTGTTCTGGCCATGAATCCGGAAGTTCTGGTACTGGATGAACCCACAGCCGGTCTGGATCCCAGAGGTCGTGATGAAATCCTGGGACAGATAAAAAAACTGAAAGAACAGCGAAACATGACCATTGTACTGGTATCTCACAGTATGGAGGATGTAGCCCGTTATGTGGACCGTCTGATTGTTATGAATCATGGGGAAGCTGTATATGACGGAACCCCCAGAGAAGTGTTCCGTCATTATAAAGAACTGGAGAAAATAGGTCTGGCTGCACCACAGGTGACCTATCTGATGCATCAGCTGAAAGAGCGGGGACTGGATGTGAATACTGATGTCATTACCATAGAAGAAGCCAGAGAAGAACTGAAACGGGTTCTTTCAAAAAAGAAAAATACCGTTTCCATTCAGGCAGACAATCTTCTGAATGTAACAAATGAAGTACATCAGGGGGATACGGCATCATGTTAAGAAAAATTACAATCGGACAGTACTATTCCGTGGATTCTTTCATTCACAGACTGGATCCCCGTGTCAAGCTGTTTGCTACCATGATGTATGTGGTATCTTTGTTTATGGCCAACAATTGGATCGGATACCTTCTGGGTGCCATTGCACTGGCAATTTACATCAATGCATCCAAAGTTCCGATGAATTTTATCATGCGTGGTCTGAAACCGATTATTTTCCTGTTGTGTTTCAGTGTTCTGTTTAATCTGTTTCTGACCTCCGGAGGCACGGTACTGGTGAAATTCTGGATCATTACCATTACCACAGCCGGTGTAAAGCAGGCATTCTTCATGGCAGTCCGACTGATTCTGCTGATCATCGGCTCCAGTATTATGACCTACACCACAACGCCCAATCAGCTGACCGATGCAATGGAAAAGAGCCTCGGTTTTCTGAACAAAGTCAGGGTTCCGGTTCACGAACTGGCCATGATGATGTCCATTGCCCTGCGATTTATTCCCATACTGGTGGAAGAAACCGATAAAATTATGAAAGCACAGCTGGCAAGGGGAGCAAACTTTGAGGAAGGCAATCTGATTCAGCGAGCCAAAGCTATGGTTCCGATTCTGGTGCCGCTGTTTATCTCGGCATTTCGCCGGGCAACGGATCTGGCCCTGGCCATGGAAGCAAGATGCTATCACGGAGGGGAAGGACGTACCCGTATGAAACCTCTGCAGTATCAGGGAGCTGACCGGGTCATGTATCTGGTATTTGCTGTTTATTTTGCCGCAATGATTGCAACCAGGTTTTTACCCTTGTAAATGACGGTGCATCATAAATAACAGTACATTGCAAATGACAGTACATCACAAATGGATAATACATTTTAAATGATGATATTTCATAAATGACATTACATTGCAAATGATAATACAAACAAATAACAGAACTCATCTCCTGGCAGGTGGGTTCTTTTTTGCAAACCGGGACAAGATATTTTTCCTGGTCTGCAATATGCTCTGCAAGTACACATGTTTTAGAGGATCTTATTTATGAAAAGAATAAAGTTGATTGTAGCTTATGATGGGACGCGCTACTGCGGATGGCAGGTGCAGAACAACGGAGAAACCATTGAAGGTGTTCTGAACCGGGCGATTTCCGAGCTGACAGGAGAAAATATTATGGTCATCGGCGCCAGCCGGACCGATGCAGGTGTTCATGCACTGGGAAATGTGGCAGTATTCGATACGGAAAGCAGAATTCCCGGAGAAAAGTTTGTATTTGCTCTGAATGTACGCCTGCCGGATGATATCCGGATTCAGGAGTCCTGTGAGGTGCCTCTGGATTTTCATCCCAGAAAATGCGTCAGCACCAAGGTTTATGAATATCGGATCCTGAACCGGAAATTTGAACTGCCCTGTGAGCGATACACATCCTATTTCTATCATCGGCCTCTGGATGTGGAAAAGATGCGTCAGGCGGCTGCCTATCTTGTGGGAGAACATGATTTCAAAAGCTTCTGCTCCATTCATACACAGGCATTAACAACGGTACGCACAATTTACAGCATCGATGTGGATAAGACCGGTGATTTCATCACAATTTGTGTAAAAGGCAGCGGTTTCCTCTACAACATGGTGCGAATTATTGCAGGTACGCTGATCCAGGCAGGAATCGGAACATTTCCCCCGGAACATGTGCAGGAAATGTTGGATGCACTGGACCGTCAGGCAGCCAGCCAGACCGCACCGGCAAGGGGGCTCCGTCTGGTGGAAATCAGGTATGAAGAGGAATGATTACGGCATTACAGAGGTTTGCGGGCAATCACAAACCATTTCATACCCCGGGCAGGCTGGTCATCCAACAGACGATTGTCACAGCTGACCACCTGGAAACCACATTTTTTCAGCAGCTGGCAGACCGCATAGGTATCATGAATCACTTCGGTAATCACCTCTTCAAACTGAGGGATTCCATTTTCATAAACCGTGGTCTTCAGATGGATGATGCCCTCCTCATTTTGTGTGATCATAAACTGAGCGGTTACGGTATCGCTCCATTCCAGCGGAATCGGTTCCCCCAGAGCAATTTCACTCTGATCCAGAATATCGAAAATAAAATATGCTCCCTTTTTCAGATAGCTGTATACATTCTGAAAGATTTTTTCCAGATCCCTCAGGTCAATGATATGATTCATCGCGTCCCCGGTGCAGGTCACCAGATCAAATTCCTTATCCGGGCGATAGGTAATCATGTCTGCCACTTCATAGGGAATTTCCGGATTTCGATCCTTCGCAATGGTAATCATGCCTTCTGAAAAATCCATGCCGGAAGCGTGAATCCCGTGGCTGTGAAGAAACTCACACAGCACGCCCGGACCGCAGGCCAGATCCATACTTTCCTTTACATCCACCTGATTCCGTTCCAGCCAGATCAGCAGCTGTTCACCGAAGGCTTCCGGAAAATAATTCCAGCCGAATTCATTATATACTTTGCAAAATGCTTTACTGTACATCTGCAGCTTCTCCTTTGCTTTCAAATCAATCTTCTATTTTAATCACTTCAATCAGCGTAACACATTTTCATCCGGAAGTCCAGCAGAAGGGAATTCCTCACCGATTTATCGGATTCAGAACTCCCTTTTCTTACAATACAGAGGGAAATCTGCGGGTCTCCTGTTCACATGCGCTTCAAAGAAATCTCGAATGTCCTGCAGGTCCCAAAACCATGTATTTATATTCATACAAATAAAATTTGAGAGGAAAATAACAATTGACAACAGCGCCTCTTTGTAATATACTTAAAAAGCTGATTTGCGGGTTAGCGGGCCCGGACATCCCGGTAATACTGTATTTTCGGTAACTTATTCACGTCGATAGGTAGACAGTGAGGACACTCTCCAACCCGACCTGTCTGTACTCGATTTATAGATGTAACCGTCTGTGGACAGCAGCGGTGCCGTCCAGGACTATACAATCTTTCAGAAGTGAATGATAATCCCTTTCTGAAAGATTATGCGCTCCGCAGGGATGCACACGGATTCGAACAGGAAGTTGTTTGCTTCGCAAACCGAATCCGGCGCCGATCTCCGCAAGCGTCGATTCGAATTATTGTCAGGAGGAATTTTTCATGAAGACATTTGTGCCCAGTGCATCTTCAATTGAAAGAAAATGGTATGTAGTTGATGCTGCAGGTATGACCCTTGGTCGTCTCGCATCTGAAGTTGCAGCAATTTTAAGAGGAAAGAACAAGGCAATCTTCACACCTTATCTTGATACAGGTGATTATGTTATCGTAGTAAATGCAGACAAGGTTAAGGTAACCGGTAAAAAGCTGCAGCAGAAGATCTACTACAGCCACTCAGCATACGTTGGTGGTATGAAGACCGCTACATTAAAAGAAATGATGGAAAAGAAGCCCGAAAGAGTTGTAGAACTTGCTGTTAAGGGTATGCTTCCCAAAGGACCTTTAGGAAGACAGATGTACAGAAAACTGTATGTATACGCAGGACCTGAACACAAGCATGCTGCTCAGAAGCCTGAAGTAATCACTTTTTAATTGGTCTGAAAGGAGAATATAACAATGGCTAAAGTATCTTACTATGGAACAGGTAGAAGAAAAACAAGTGTTGCCAGAGTTTATCTGACACCCGGTACAGGCAACATCGTTATCAATAAGAGAAACATTGATGAATATTTCGGTCTTGAAACATTAAAGGTTACTGTTCGTCAGCCCCTGGTTGCAACCGAAACTTTAGATAAATTTGATGTAAACGTAAACGTATATGGCGGTGGCTTCACAGGTCAGGCTGGTGCGATCAGACATGGTATCTCCAGAGCTCTGTTAAAGGCTGACGCTGAATACCGTCCCGTACTGAAGAAAGCTGGCTTCCTGACAAGAGACCCTCGTATGAAAGAAAGAAAGAAATACGGTCTCAAGGCAGCTCGTCGCGCACCTCAGTTCAGCAAGAGATAATTCGAGACAATTTTTACAGATTTTCAAAATCCCCGAAAACACTTTGTTTTTGGGGATTTTTTCAATTTAAGGCAAAAACAAAAACAGTCTGGAATCGTTTAAAAATCTACTCGTTAGTGACGCATTAGAAACGCATTAGAAACACTATATCTTATTGATTGCCTCCAGTTTGATCGGAAGTTCCAGGTGCGTATAGACAGTTTGGGTCACCCCCTGCCCTTTGTGTCCGACAATCTTTTTTATGATACGTTCATCGACTCCGGCTTCTGTCAGCATCGATACACAGGTGTGCCTGGTATCATGCGGCCGATGGTTTTCCATTCCGATGGACTGCATCATCGGCTTCCAGTATGAGTCGTAATAGTTTCTATACTCAAAGTGCCTGTTCTCCGGAGTGCAGATCAAAAACTCACACTCTCTGGAAAGCCAGTATTCAAAAAAAGGGACAACCTTTTCAGCGATCGGAACTTCACGGATCCCGGACTCTGTTTTTGATTCTTTCACATAAAACCAGCGCTCATCCAGATGCACATCTTTCTTTTCCAGATCAAGTAGTTCACTGATCCTGACTCCGGTGTAGATCAATATAAGAACAACTGTCATATAGATATTGGAATCCTTGACTTTCCATATCATATTGACCTGTCGTTTAGTAAATGGTGTTCTGTTCAATGCATTCGGATTTCCTGCTCGGCTGATGTCTACATACCGTATCATATCTCTTTTATCAGATGTTACAATCTCATGTA
>JBJELP010000182.1:0-9685 GCA_051879215.1 Lachnospiraceae bacterium | reverse complement strand
GGCCCTGTGCTTTCAGTTCGTCCAGAATGCGTTCCTTTGTAGTTCTGTTATCTTCTTCTGAAGGTTTATTCATCTCCAGATAATATTTTTTTGTCCAACTATTCAGCATTATTTTCACCTTCCCCATGTTTCCTAAGATTTTTCATCATCATTATATAAACCTTCTGTCAAAGGTGCAAGAAAAAAGTTGCTTTGAATTTTTACAGATACCCTCTGTTCATTTTTGCTGTGTTCTGGTAAACTGTATGGGATATTTATGAATTCATCCTTACAGATGATCAGAAAATAGTTTTGAACAGAAAGGTTTCCCTATGAATACAGATATAAATTTCCGATATGCAGAGAGAAAAGACGTTGCTCTGATTCTGCAATTTATTAAAGAACTGGCGGAGTATGAACATATGTCAGATGAAGTCATTGCCAATGAAGAACTGCTGGAAGAATGGATCTTTGACAAACAGAAGGCGGAAGTCATTTTTGCTCTTGAGGGGCAGAAAGAAGTTGGTTTTGCCCTCTTTTTTCATAATTTTTCAACATTTCTTGGAAGAGCCGGACTTTATCTGGAAGATCTGTTCGTGCGTCCGGAATACAGAGGCAGAGGATATGGCAAAGGTATATTGAAAAAACTGGCTTCCATTGCGGTTGAACGTGGATGCGGCCGCTTGGAATGGTGCTGTCTGGACTGGAATCAGCCGAGTATTGATTTTTATCTGTCCCTTGGGGCACAGCCGCTGTCTGACTGGACCATTTACCGGATTGCCGGAGAAAAACTCCTGGATTTTGCAAAGAAGTAGAATAATCCGATGAAATTATTTTGACGTCGATTTTTGATTGATATGATAAATAAAAAAGAAGGATTGGGTAAAACGATGTTTCTTGAAATGATGCAAAATGTACGGGAAAAGGTTCCGTTGATTCATAATATCACAAACTATGTAACCGTAAATGACTGTGCCAATATTCTGCTTGCCTGCGGCGGTTCCCCCATTATGGCGGATGATCCTGCGGAAGTGGAGGAAATAACATCTCTTTGCCAGGGATTAACGATTAACATGGGGACACTGAACAGCACGAAAGTTACCTCCATGCTGCTGGCAGGAAAAAAAGCCAATGAACTGGGCCATCCGGTTGTACTTGACCCGGTTGGTGCGGGGGCTTCCGCTTTCAGAACGGAAAGTGCACTGAAACTGCTGAATGAAGTCCGGTTTTCCGTTATCCGCGGCAATATTTCCGAGATAAAAACACTGGCTTTCGGAACAGGGAGCACAAAAGGAGTGGATGCAGATGGGATGGATGCCATTACACCGGAAACGCTGGATGCAGCTGTGGCTTTTGCAAAGCATTTTGCAAAGAAAATCCATTCTGTGATTGCCATTACAAGTGCCATTGATCTTGTGACAGATGGGGAAAAATCCTATTGCATTTACAACGGACATCCCGATATGCGCCGGATTACCGGCACTGGATGCCAGCTTTCCGCAATGACGGCAGCTTTTGTAACTGCCAATCCCGATACACCGCTGGAAGCGGCAGCGGCAGCTGTATGTGCCATGGGCTTCTGCGGGGAAAAGGCCAGAGAACGTATGACAGAATTGGATGGAAATGCCAGTTATCGAAACTATATCATCGATGCGATTTATAACCTGACAGGAGAAGAATTGGAACGAGGTGCAAGATATGAAGTGCGATAAAAAAATGATGCTGCTTTATGCAGTAACCGACAGAACGTGGACCGGTACCATGAGTCTGTATGAACAGGTGGAAGCCGCTTTGAAAAATGGTGTAACCTGTGTTCAGCTCCGCGAAAAGGAACTGGATGAGGAAACATTTCTGCAGGAGGCAGTGGAAATCGGTGCTCTTTGCCGTAAATATCAGGTTCCTTTTATTGTCAATGATAATGTTGACATTGCCGTAAAATGTGGCGCAGATGGCGTTCATGTGGGTCAGGATGATATGATGGCATCGGATGTTCGCAGGCGTGTTGGTGGCAGGATGATCATCGGTGTATCAGCACATAATGTAAAGGAAGCAGTGGAAGCAGTCGAAAATGGGGCAGATTACCTTGGTGTTGGTGCGGTGTTCAATACATCCACCAAGACAAATGTAAGTAATATGTCTGCTGAGACACTGAGAGAAATCTGTGATGCGGTAAATGTACCTGTAGTTGCCATTGGCGGTATTTCAGCTGACAATATCCAAAAGCTGAAAGGCAGCGGTGTAGACGGTGTTGCAGTTGTTTCTGCCATTTTCGCAGCGAAAGATCCGGGAAAGGCAGCTGCTGAATTGCTGGCACTTTCTTCGGATATGGTCAATTCCCATAACAGCTGAATGAAAAAAATGGAAAAATTAATTTGTCAAGAGTTCAATTTTCACAATAATACAGACTTGGATTGTGTGAAAAATTGGCTTGATAATTTTCTCTGATTCGGTTATACTATTCACAACCTGAAATGTTCGAAATGAAGTCCTGCTATTTTGAACCTACATTACTTTAAACGGGATTCCTATATTGTAGAATGGATGTCGGGCCTCCTTTGAGTGGATGGCAGAAGTTCTTACTGCGGTTGCCCACCTGGCTTTAGCTAGGAGTCAAAGTGCAGGATTCGGCATTTTGGGTTATTTGTTTTATTTGAATTGTATTATGAAAAAGCAGGAAATTTCGGTTTTCTGCTTTTTTTAGATAAGTCGGTATAACAGAAAGGGAATTGCATATGAAACATTGTGGAACACAAAGGTTGGAAACGGAGAGATTGGTTTTAAGGCGATTTGTTATCGAGGATTCGGCTGCGATGTATAGAAATTGGGCATCCGATCATGAAGTAACGAAATATCTGACATGGCCTGCACATTCAAATCAGGAAATCAGCAAAAAAGTTATTGATAATTGGGTGAATTCATATGCCGATGAAAAAACATACGAGTGGGCAATCGAATTAAAAGAGATAAGAGAACCGATTGGCAGCATATCTGTGGTACAAATAAATGAAAATATCTCTGTAATGCAAATAGGTTATTGCATCGGAAAAACATGGTGGAATCAAGGTATCACGTCGGAAGCATTAAAAGCTGTCATTGATTTTCTTTTTGATACAGTAGATGTCAATCGTATTGAAGCAAGACATGACCCGAAAAACCCTAATTCAGGCAAGGTTATGAAAAAATGCGGAATGAAATATGAGGGAACTTTACGCAGCTCCGATCGAAACAATCAGGGTATATGTGATGTTTGTTATTATGGTATATTAAGATCCGAACGATGACAGTTGTATATTTCATATCTAAGATTTTTTGAAGGGGAGCGTCTTTTTTTATGGAAAAAGGAAGCGCAGAAATAACGGTAACCGCATAGCTCCGTTTGCTTTATCAAGATTTCACTGAGAAAAACATAAGCTATGGAGAGAAAAATGCAATCAGACAATTTCGAGAGGATTAAAACATGGCAAATTCATATCAGGTTATAGACGAAAAAACATGGGAAAGAGCAATGCACTGTATGGTTTTCAGAAACAGCGTTGAACCTGCATTTTGTATCACATTCGATGTAGATATCACAAATTATAAACATATGGTAAAGGAACAGAGGCTGTCCTTTACACTGGCTATGGTACATGCGGTATGTAAATGTGCAAATAAAATAGAAGCATTTCGTTATCGTTTTGTTGATGGACTGCATATTGGATTGTTTGCCGATGAATTGCAGAAATACCTGAACGAGTGGTAAAAGTACGGTTTATAGGGCTTGCTGACCGGTATTTGCAGAATCAGCAGGCTTCTATTATATGACTGGACATGGTTTGTCAGGTACAAAACAAATATTTCCCGCTTTATGTCGTGTTTTACAATCTGACAATGTGTTACTCTGTCAGTGGAAAGGAGGTAATAACATGGAACAAAGGAAAACAGGAGCTTTTTTAAAGAATCTTAGGAAAGAAAAGGGACTGACACAAGGACAACTTGCTGAACATTTTAATGTTTCAGATCGGACAATTTCCAGATGGGAAACGGGAAGTAACATGCCTGATCTGTGTTTACTGGTTGAACTTGCTGATTTTTACCATGTTGATATCCGGGAAATCATTGATGGAGAAAGGAAAAGTGGCAAAATGAATCCAGAAGAGAAAGAAATGTTGCTGAAAGTTGTTGATTATAGTGAAAACGAACGTAATGTACTTATGAAGAGAGTTTGTACCATAAGTATTGCAGGCCTAGCTGCATTATTGCTTGCATTGTTATTCAATTCGGTCTTGCTGGGTACAATTAATCCACTTCTCATGTGTATGGAAAATGTTTGCTATGGTCTTGCAGTTGGAGCGCTGCTAACATGTATTTTCTTTACTACAGGAGTTTTATCAAAAATCAGAAACAATAATAAATCCCGAAAAGCTGCTTGTATACTAAGAGTTATTTGTCCGATTATTGTAGCCATCTGTATTGTGGTTTGTACGATTATTACTATTTTATAAAATGCAGTGATCACATGGCAAATACAGTACTGATGGACAAAATTTCTCCCTTCTCTGCAGGTGGTGAGATGATTATTGTTTTACACAGACCGAAGATGAAATTTGGGTGACGGAACAGGTGAATAATCTTTTGTTTGAATGACGGTCGAGAATTTGATCTTAATTTTGGGGCAAACGAGCATAAAAGCCAGTCAGATATATCCGCCATAAGGGTGCATTCGCCTGAGTCTTCAGGACTTCAAAGACTTAGGTACTGTACCCGTGGCGGATATATTGACTGGCTTGATTTATCTTTCCGGTTCAGATAATTCTATGATTCCCTTAGGGTCTAACCATCTGGTCTGAATCAGATCGGCAGTTGCTAATATATTTGAAATATCGATTTCCGTGAAATCCTTTGGAGTATATTCATAGTCATCCACGTATCCTCTTTCGTCGTCGGTTTCTTTGATACGGAACGCTTTTCTGCCTGAAGCATATCGATTCCAATCTTTCTTATGGGCAATTTCTCCATTTTCATCCGGTATCAGTTCATTCAGCATTGTTTCTGAAAGGATCTTCAGGTCATCAATGGAACATAGACAGCCATGAAGGCGGGCAATGAATAGCTGCTGCTTGGGATTACCTGCGGCCATATACTGGATAACCTGTTCCGGGGAAGCTTTTTTCCATCCACGGGAATAGGCCCATCTTATCCAGCGAGAGTGTTCATAGTATAAGAGTGAATGGATGAGTTCATCTTTTAACGCTGGATCCGTAATCGCTGAGCGGAATTGATCTGCCATGGAATCAATGATTTCTTTATTTTCTCCACCGGCATTTGTATTATCGATGGAGGAATATGGAATAATATGATCACCTGCAGGGTGTCTGACCTGGAATAACCTGTAAGGAAGAGAACGTGCTGCCGACATCGAGGAATCCCGGTTGTAGCTTCTTGAGAAATAGTCTTTTAATGAAGCTGCTTTTTCTCTTGTTAAGTCGTCCGGACTGATTCCGCAATATTGGAGATGCATGGATTGTGCAGCCATTTCCCAGTAACCTCCATCAAGGGAATCCCACGAATAGCTGTCACGAAGCATTCCAAAGGGTTTCAGGTTGTAATTGTTATACCAGCGATTTCCATGATCAATCGTCTGGATTACCATGTTTTGTGACAAATACGCGACATCAGAGTTCTGACAGTAAAAAGCAATTACAGGCAGATTCCTGCTCTGCAGGCTTTTTCCGGCATCAACCCGATTACGGATACTCCATTCGCGCAGTTTGATTCCGTAGTTTAAGTTTTCGATATCATCCCCAACATTGACCACATAATAATTGAAAGAGTTTTTCCTGTTTTCGATTCCATCGAAATGCTGGAAAATCCGGTGGTCTGACAGCGATGAAACAGGGAATGCATCTTCCAAAACCGTTACGGATGATATACGATCGGAATCCGGAAGATCGGAAAACATTGCAGGAAAATGGAACCGTAATTCTTCTTTGATTTCTTTGGCAAAGGGCGATATTAAATGGATATTTACAGTCAGTCCGGGGTAGGAAAAACAGCTGATCCAGTATGCTTCCCGTATGAGCCATGAGGTAAGGGCGGTGCTGCCATTGCATATAATTGTAAAATTGATGACAACAGGCCCTCTGGTAAGTGTGTTGTGCGATAATCCCTTTATGGATTCATAAAGGGGATAATCGGAAAGTAAATTCTGAGCGGCTCTTTTCTCATCATCCAGGATAAAAACTCTCACTGTGAAATTTCCTAACCGCTTTAATGCCGTGTCAATTAAGGAAGAATATTTATCCTCTGAAACCCGGATATAAATCGTTGTCTTACTCCAACGAAGACTGGAGATAAAAGAAGAGTCTTCACTTTGCCTTTCTTCCGATGCAATTTTCTCCAATAAATAAAGTAAATCCTGAAAATTCTTTTCCTGCGATTCATCAAACAGCAGATAGCGGGTGTCTTTGGAGGCATCCACCGATGTAAGCAGCTGTTTTTTATCGGCTGCAGATAAAATCATCTCTTTCAGGATATCTTCTTTCTGCATTTCTGCCGGAATCGACAGGAGAAATTCTTCTGTATATCGATTGGAAGTATTTACTACGATTCGTGCCAAACCGGATGTTTCGGACACCGGACGTAATAGTATGGTTGAATCCGGATCCGCTTTGATATCCTGTAACTGCAACAAATGAAAAGCATCGGAACAACCCAATTTGGCAGATTGATCCAAAAGTGCTTTAGGATCCAGATCTGAATAATAATCATGCCTGGTGCAGCAGATATATAGATGAAAATAAGCTTCTCCCAGAACCGAATCATCTGCAAAATTGAATTCAATGATCTGCATCGCCAGATCTCCGCAATCCGAATATCTGTTCTGTTCAAATGCAAGCTTACATTTCTTAAGCAAATCCTTTGCTTTTTCCCGTTCTTGTGTTATATACGATTCTTTCCATTCATTTTCACTGACAGCAGACTTGTCTGCACTATGACCGGAAGGCAGCAGGACATTTGCCAATGCATTACAATCGGAAAGGTTTTGTTTATCCCAGCAGGCCCAGGTGGAAGCAATTACAGCCAGACAGGATAACTGATCGTAAAAATCGATTTTCAGACACGCATCTTTATAACGGGTTAAAACCGGATGCTGATCAAACTGTGAGATCAGCTCATGGACATCATCCCGGTAATCACAAAGTTCTTGTTGGGAAAACTGAGAAAACATATACATAAGCTGCTGCCTGACAGTAGAAAGTAATTCAAAATCGTCAAATCGGAATCCCACTTTTTTTGCAATCCGTATGATGTTGTTTTTGACAGCATAATACCGGTTTTCTGCATCGCTTTCATTTTTGTTTAACGCAATATAGTAAGTAAAAAAACGACTGATTCTGGTGGAATCCACATCAGCTAAATCGGTTCCATCTTCCATACGGCGATATTCCTGCGGCAGAAGAGCACGTAAGACAATATGCTGGCTGTTTTCTCCGGCCTTTTTTTCTATATTATCTGAAGAATCAGAAAGAGCTTTCACCATCTTTCCGCGAATCTGTTTTTTAAAAAGACCAGCCAGAGTAATCTTAAACGATGGTTCAAAAAGCTGGTGATGATCCATAATTTTCATGGTGAAAACCTCCTTTTTATCATTTGAAAATGACAGAAATTGTTACTTTCAACTATTGTGAAGTACTTTCTCCGGTTTCTTTCTGAAGCTGTGAGTTTATTAGAAAGTGAAAGAAACAGAATATTCTATACTAATAATATAAAATAGATAAGTTCGTACGATTCAGTGTCAGCCTTGAAAACCCTGACTAGTACAACGAATAATAACAGTTTAACACCATAGAAATAAAAACACAATATGAAGAAATATGGCGGAGCAGTAAACAAAAAAGAGTGTATTGGTATGCATTATCCCTTTTTGGGAGATAGCAGAGGAGGTGCAGTATAAATGAGTACAACTTCTTTCATCAAAACCAGCAGTGGTATCATACAGGTTTCCATGGAAACAAAACATCTGAGCAGGCGGTTGGTTTCTGTTCGTGGCGAGATTACAGAAGAAGCAGCCATCGATTTTACAGATCAGATTCTGGATCTGAATATGGAATCGGATGAACCCATTACCATTCTGATTAACAGCCACGGCGGAGAAATCAACAGTGGATTGCTGATGCTGGACGCAATTGTCGGATCAAAAGCACCGGTTCGAACGGTGTGCAGAGGGAAAGCGTACAGCATGGCAGCTGTTCTGTTTGCCAGTGCAAAAGAAAGACTGATGCTTCCGAACAGTGAGCTGATGCTGCATCAGCCCCTTATGGGAGGCCGGATTTCCGGAAATGCTTCAAGCATTAAAAGTATTTCTGACAGTCTTCTGGAAACAAAATCCAGATTAAACAGGTTAATTGCTTCTTTTACTGGAAAGACGGAAGAAGAAATTGATCAGGCCACTGATTTTGATCACTACTTTTCACCGAAGGAGGCAGTCGAATTTAACCTTTGTGACAGGATTATCAGTTTTGCAGATCTTATTGATTTTGCCAATGGGACGGAGGGATGAAATATGGCAAGAAATACAGATGTGGTAAAAAAAGGGAGTCGAATCGTGGTTTATCAGAATGAATCCGATCGGATTTATGAGGCAGATCGTGTTATTCTGGGAGATGGTCCGGAGTGTGAATTCAGTACAGACACAGAGAAAACCGGCATTAATAACAATGTTCTGGTGGTTGGAGGATCCGGATCCGGAAAAACGCTTTCCATTGCGGAACCGTTTCTGCTGGAATCCTTTCATCGAAGTATTATCACAACGGTGACAAAAAGAAGAATTGTAAATAAATATACTCCTTTGCTGAAAAGAAGAGGATATACAGTATGGGATCTTGATTTTGTGCACCCGGATAGAGGCAATATTGCCTATGATCCTCTGGATTTCATCCGGAATGATCAGGATATTACTTTCCTTGCAAGGAATGTGGTTCTTGCCAATCCAAGGAAAGAAAGTTCCCATGCGGATCCATACTGGGACGAGGCATCGATCAGTCTGTTGGCTGCGTTCATTTCCTATGTCCTGCTGACAAGGGAAAAACCTTCCTTTGGAGACGTTCTTGAAATGATTGATCACCTGTCCTTCGAAGAGTACAATGGACAGATGCGTACCAATTATGACAGAAAATTTGAATTTCTGAATGAATCTGCAGCCTCAGGTTTTGCCGTATCCAACTGGAAATCATTTATCAGACTTCCATTGAAGACGGCAAGCTGTGTATTCGGAACCCTGAATACCACAGTGGATTCGGTATTCGGTCCGGAACTGAGAAAAATGTTTCGCATGAAGAAAAAAATCAGTTTTGAGCAGATAGCACAGAAACGTACGGCACTGTTTGTAACATCCAGTCCGGTTAATCCCAGTCTGAACTGTTTTATTAATATGTTTTACGCTCATACCTTTAAGCAGCTCTTTGAATTTGGAGAAGAGCAGCCTGACGGAATGCTTCCAATTCCGGTACATCTTCTTGCAGATGATTTTGCGACAGGGTGTCCAATTCCGCTCTTCGATCAGTACATCTCTATTTTGCGGGAAAAACAGATTTCAGTGACCCTCATGTGTCAGTCTGAATCGCAGTTGAAATCACTGTATGGATCAGATGCTGCAACCACCATTATCAATAACTGTGATTCCTATGTCTTCATGGGTTCCAATGACATTTCCACTGCACAGAAT
>JBJELP010000181.1:0-2261 GCA_051879215.1 Lachnospiraceae bacterium | reverse complement strand
ATAGGAGATGCCGTTTACAGCTATGACGACGAAGATCTGAAAGATGTGGTGGCGGAAAAACTTATTGAGAAGAAAATTTCCATTTCCTGTGCGGAGTCCTGTAAAGGAGGTCTATTTGCGGGAACTATTATCGGCGTGGACGGAATTTCCTCAGTGTTTGAAAGAGGAATAGTAACATACAGCAACAGAGCCAAGGAGGAAGAGCTTGGCGTGAGCCATGATACTCTGGAAAAATTCGGGGCTGTCAGTGAGGAAACCGCAAGAGAGATGACTGCTGGTCTGAAAAAGAAAACCGGAAGCAGAGTGTGTATTTCAGTTACGGGCATAGCGGGTCCCTCAGGCGGAACGGAAGAAAAACCGGTAGGTCTTGTTTATATCTGTGCCGATTTTGACGGAAAAACAGTCTGCAATGAATATAAAGTGAGACCTGTAAGCAGAAACTGGATAAGAAACTACACAGTTATGCTTATGCTGAATATGATAAACAAACTGATTTGACTTCATTTAAAAGAGAAAAAAATATATGTCAAGCATATATGAAAATGTCCCAAAATAATTGAAACATTAGCCCCGGCATTTGCTGGGGCTTTCGTGTGTTCAAATCAGTAGACCGTTCTTGGGGATGCCCTTCTCGAGGGCACCCCGCAACTCGGGCATCCCCCGCCTAATCTTTATTTCTGGGCTCTGCCCAGACCTGTCCTTTCCAAAAGACAGGCTGCGGTATTCCATGGTTCTATGGACAACGGTTCCGCCCTGGTTAAGCCGGTTGTTGTTCGGCATCATTCCTATGATGTTCCTGCTGTTTCACAAATTTTTGAAAGGACTGTAGTCTCCAGGGATGGCTCATAGGTGGAATGTATGGTTTTTTACGCTCCGGCTTCTTGTAATCCGTGTCAAATTCCTTTGACTTTGTTTCGCGCTCTGGGATTTCTTCAAGAGCATATATGTCTTTATTGTTTACACAGCAGTACTTAGCACCATCATAAGCCTGAATAAACATAACTTTAGTTCCCTTGCGAAAATGAACCTGCATGCCGAATTGATCCAACATACGATAGTATTTATTGGAATACCTTAGGCAATGCCCGGAGTCTACTGTACGCTCACAAAGTACAGAAAGAATCAGATTGATTTTTTCTTCAGAGGGTTGCTCTACGAACACAGATTTGATACCATTTAAGGGAAGAGCAAACTTCTCATTGAATTCCTTTATGTAGGAGTTTAGGAATTCATTGGCATCATCTATGGTCGTGATTCCTGCCAGTCGCAGTTCGATTGGCAGGCGCGATTGTAGAGTCTGATTAAGGCGCTCTACACGCCCTTTTGCCTGAGGAACACTGCTTGACTTTAAGAGAACCCCAAGTTGTTTGCAGGCATAGGCGAACTGTGTGTATGTATCCTCATCGAGAGATGGGGAGTTTTTCTTTTTGTAAGTAAAAACAGAGCGCCGATCTGTAAAAAGCTTATAGGGGATGCCGTACTCAGAAAGAATCTGATGTAACACATGATAGTAGCCATTCAAGGTTTCCTGGGTATCAAACCAGCCTCCGGTAATACGTCCGGAAGCATCATCTATGGCCAGATGCAGATGCCATACCTGACCAGGAACCCATTGATATGGGGAAGCATCCATTTGCTGAAGCTCTCCAAAGTAAGCAGCTCTTGGGCGTCTGGAGTGCGCATCTTCAACAGCAACAATATTGGTCTGGATTGCATCGGCTTCCTTCTGGGTCCTGGCTGCTTTCTTCTTGTTCTCCAGTTCCTTTTTGACGCGTTTGCGTTTGGCTTTGGTAACTTTAGGAGAAAGGATATACTCACTTTCGAGAATGTTAAATACGGAAGAGGGAGAGATGTGGATTCCCTCATATTTGGCCAAAAGCTCGGTAAAATGTTCAAAGTTAGCATCATAGTACTTTGTACGATACAGATCAACGACAACGGATCGTGTTTCGTCAGGGATGGTACTGACCGGTTTACGTCCCCTGTTACCATGAATAAAGAATTCCTTTCCGTGATTTTTGTATCCCTTCAACATTCGGTTGATGTGTCTAACTGTACAACCGAGAGTTATGGCAGCCCGTTCCTTGTTCGGATTTGGGTGGTCTGCCAAGAGTTTAATTACTTCGTATTTCTTTTGTTCATCCATTGATAATTCCACCTTTTTAATAATAGTCACCCCTCCATCTGTTGATGGAAGCATTATACCTCATTAGGACATTTTCATTTGTGGTATATTAGGACATTATCATATGTGGCTCATA
>JBJELP010000180.1:0-2271 GCA_051879215.1 Lachnospiraceae bacterium | reverse complement strand
GCCGGTTGCTGCTTCGATTCGTTTTGCCAGACTTGCGGAATGACCAATACCCTCTGCATTGATGATAATGTAATGCTTTTTACCCATCTTTCTGTTTCGGATAATGTTATCCACAATCTTCTGTTCATCGTAGTCATATTTTTCCGGCAGCAGTACCTGTTCGGCACCGTTGGCAATGCCGCACCACAGTGCGATGTAGCCTGCACTTCTTCCCATAACCTCGATGATACTGCATCTTTCATGGGATGTGGATGTATCGCGGATTCTGTCGATTGCCTCCATGGCTGTATTTACCGCTGTGTCAAAACCGATGGTATAATCTGTACATGAAATGTCCAGATCGATGGTTCCCGGGACACCGATGGTATTGATGCCCTGTGCTGCCAGCGCCTGCGCACCCCGGAAGGAGCCGTCTCCGCCGATGATGACAATTCCGTCGATACCATGCTTGCGGCAGATATCAGCCGCCTTTTTCTGATACTCCAGTTCTTTGAACTCCGGACATCTGGCAGTCTGAAGAATCGTTCCGCCACGCTGAATTGTATCCGAAACATCCTTTGCTTCCATATCTATGATTTCTTCTGCAAGGAGACCTGCATAGCCTCTCTTGATTCCTTTTACTTGTTTCCCATTTGAAATTGCCTGACGGACAACAGCGCGGATTGCTGCGTTCATACCCGGAGCATCTCCACCACTTGTTAATACGCCAATTGTCTTTATTTCATTTCCCATTGACAACCTCCTGCACTCTGATTTAGCCTTGCCCTATGATTCGCAAGCTAATTCATCAAAAGAAAAATCATCCTCTGATAAAAGTCACTAATCTGCATCATCCATTGATTACAGGATTAAAACATTTCCTGTAAATATTACTGCAACTCAGATTACATGTTAAACTTATTCTTCCTGTAAATATTGCTGCACCTTAGTTTACCCTCTTTTATTCAAATTTTCAATGGACTTTTCCACAACTTTGACATTTTTTTCACCAAGTATTCCTTTTAATACCTCAAGAAGCTCCAAATCTGCCAAAACCGTACGATTTGGTCCAAGACGTTTCATGGCCTTCAGAGAGGAAATATAGATCACAACCTGGTCTGACCCGTCAGAGCCATCCAACATCGGCTGCACCTTCTGCATCTGCTGCTCATACTTCTCCATGGTCTCAAACTGAAGCCACAGCTCCCGCTTCGCCTCATCAAAAGAGTAGATCTTTTCACAGATCAGCTTTCCATTTTTTTCCTCTTCCACGGAAACGCGGCCTTTTACAAAGATTTTCTGATCTGTCTGCATCAGATGATGATATTTCTCATAATCTCTCGGGAAAACAATGATCTCCACCGTGCCAACCAGATCTTCCACCGTCAAAAATGCCATCGTTTTATTGGTTTTCGTATATTTGATGGTGCATTCCGTAATCATACCGCCCACCATAGCAACCTCCCCATCTGTGACATGGGGCAGATTGGTGTCTTCATCCACATAAAAATCTGAGGTAACCCTGGTAATGTTTTTCTGCCATTTCTCTGCATATTCTTCCAAAGGATGACCGCTAATATACACGCCCAGCACTTCCTTTTCCATAAAAAGAAGCTCCTCTTTTTCAAATTCCGGCACGTTAGGAAGCTGAATGTCAAAATCCTTCTTATCCTCCTCAGGAACCAGGTCAAACAGGCTCATCTGTCCGGCCATAGAGCTCTTCTTCTCTTTGGAAACAGAGTCCATAACGGCACCATAAACATGCATCAGCTGTTTGCGATTCCCTTCAAAACAGTCCATGGCTCCCGCCTTGATAAAGTTTTCCACGGCACGCTTGTTCATTTCCTTGCCGGACATGCGCTCTGCGAAATCCTTCAGTGTGGTAAAAGGTCCCCGCTCCTGACGCTCCTGGATCAACGCTGCAATCATGGGGCGTCCAATACTTTTTATCGCTGAAAGCCCATAGCGGATCGCATTTCCTGAGACGGAAAATCCTGCCTGACCTTCATTGATGTCCGGGGGCAGCAGCTTGATACCCATCTGGCGGCAGGTCATGATATACTCAGAAACCTTGGACACATTGTCCATGACTGAGGTCATCAGAGCCGCCATAAAGGCAACGGGATAATAGTATTTCAAATAGGCCGTCTGATAGGAAACCACCGCATAGGCTGCCGCATGAGACTTGTTAAATGCGTATTTGGCAAAATCTGTCATCTCATCGTATATTTTGTTGGCAATGGCCTCATCAATGCCATTTGCAATACATCCGGGAACGCCTTCCTCCGGATT
>JBJELP010000179.1:0-9736 GCA_051879215.1 Lachnospiraceae bacterium | reverse complement strand
GGACGTATTTCCATGAGAGTCTGTTGCTGTGTAATAAACACTTCCCTCTCGCTCCTCTCGAACCACACGGTCCGTCAGATCCCCATCATAAAGATCGATGGCGGTATATCCCTCCTCCTCATACTGGGCAATGGGACTGGTGAAATGCTCCGGATCCGATACCAGGGTGATTTCCGGCGGCAGGGTGTCTGCAATCACAACCGTTCTTTTTTCTGTGACAACCGTCCCTTTATAACTGGCGGTATAGGTCACTTCGTAAGAACCCAGTTTGCTGAAATCCACCTCTCCTTCCCCGGTGGCCGTCACCGTGACACCTTTCCTGTGGAGCAGATTTCCTTTGCAGACAGCGGTCAATTCCGGCAGCTTGGTGTCCACACCATACTCCAGGGTAATCGCCTCGCCGCTGTCATCAAATGTTAAACTGTATGTATTATTATAAAAAATCAAAAATATCCCTGCCAATACTGCGATAATGGCAATTAAAACAATCCATTTTATATTTTTTGCTTTTTTCTGCTTTTTCTCCATAGTAAAATAATCCTTTGTAAATTCTTATTATAAAGTACGTTCCCCCATATTATTATAGACTTTATACCCAAAAAAACAATGGGAAAAGGGATTGTAATTCTTAAGATAACACTATAAAATAATGTGTTGTGTATATTTTAGTCATAATCGGCCATGGGCCTGTGGAATAGATGAAAGAAGGTACTTACACAAATGAATAAAGGTTTTGGCTGGCTTCTCTCCTTTTTAAAAATCGGATTGATCGGCTTTGGAGGGGGAACCTCCCTCATTCCTGTTATAGAACAGGAAATGGTTGAAGACAAAAAAATAATCACAAAAGAGGAATATGACTCTGCTGTCATTATCGCCAGCATTACACCGGGCGCTCTGCCGGTTGAGATTTCCAGCGGTATCGGAAAGATCAAGAGCGGAACTCTGGGCATGATCCTCGCAGCCGTCTGTATGGCACTTCCGGGTGTCCTGCTGACAATTTTGCTGTCTGTGACCATGAGTTCTGCAAATGCACTGGTAATTCGTCAAATTGAAATATTATCCATCGGTATTACCGCATTTATTCTGTCCATGCTGACCCGGTATATCACAGGAACGTTCGCATGGGCCAAAGAACGGAAACGGCTGAAACTGGCCACTGTCATGGTGCTGAGTGTATTCATTCTAAGCGCAGGGAAAGCTTTTGCGAAAGTACTGGCCCACCTGGGCATTGAAATGAATTCTATTTTCAGCATTTCCACCGTACACATTCTTCTGATGGCCTTTTTTGTGGTTGGATATGTGGGCGGCAGTGCCGTAAAAGCCAGCCGGATCGTGATTGCTGTCATCTGCTGTTTTTTCTATGCCCTGTTTACTTCACGGGCACAGGTCATGGATAAGCTCATTGGCAATGATACCATCAGCAACATTCTGTTTGCTGTTCTTTGTATCATCATGATCGCCCTTGCCGTCTATGGCGTAAAGCTTGGAATCGGAAAGGATACCGGTATTAAATTCACCTCACCAAAGGTGCTTTTTAAAGAAGAAGCTGCATGGTTTATCTTTCTGGCAATTGCCAGTATCCCTGCCTTTCTTATGGTTCCAAATGTTCTGGAATTCCTGGGAAAGGGGTATTTTTCCTCCATTATTTCCTTTGGCGGGGGCGATGCCTATCTGACCGTTGCAGACGGCCTGTTCGTAGCCAACGGTTATATCTCGGAAAATGACTTTTACGGACGGCTGGTTACCATCGTAAATGTACTCCCCGGCTCGATCCTGTGTAAAACACTGTCCGGCATTGGTTTTTATATGGGCTATGCCCATGGAGGTATTGCAGCAGGCCTTGCCATGGCGCTGTCCGGTTTTGTATGCAGCGTGGTAGGATCCTGTTCAGTCATTTCTCTCGTGCAGTATTTCTGGCACATTTTTGACAAGATCCGGGTATTTACCATACTAAAATCCTGGATCAAAGCCATCATTTCCGGACTCCTTGGCACAGTCATCCTGTCACTGGTCAATATGTGTATGAATGTGGCCGCCGACTACAACGGCAGTCCAAGGGGAATATTGTTAGAACTCCTCATTATCTATATCATCAACCTGATATTGGATAAGACAACCCGTATGAGCACATGGGTGCGTATTGTGATCTCCTGCGCCATTGCCCTGGTTGCGGGAAACATTCTTTTATAATATTGGGGCAAGGGTTCAAAATATCTCCTGCCTTCAACATCACTCAATAACACAAAAACATATCCACTGCCTTCCCTGTTTTATCCGCAGGAAAGAACACGGTGGATATGTTTTTTTCTATAGAAAAGCACTTCGTGCAAAGGATTATCGATTAATATGCAATGTACCTGCAGCCCGCCAGCCCTCGTTGACTGTCCGTGGTTCCTTCCTTTCGATCAGCTGCTTTGCATATTCGATACATTCCTTTGTCTCCTGACTGGTTTCATTCCATCGTTTGATCTGCTCTTCGGAATGAACAATCCCTTTCAGATCATAATGTTCTGTCAGATAAGTGCCAAAATATCCGGTAAACTTTTCCTGTCCATACACATTCATGTGATGGTCATTATAAAAATCTGTCTCCATATCCAGGCCGATCTCTTCCTTGAGAGGTTCAAAGCTCACATAGGAATAGCCATATTCCTGAATCATTTTCCCTGCCTCATTGGATCTTTGATAATCGCCGTAATATTTTTCTGTCACCCGGTGGGGCATCCTGACAAAAAGAACATTCTCTATCTTCTCTGCCTTCAAAGACTCCAGCAAATCCCGAAGATAATATTCTGCCGGCTCCGTCAGTGCAGCTGTGGATGTGTCATTCTCAACATCCACAAGCTTCTTTTGAGGCTTTTGCTCTTTCGCATAGGTCTGATACCCTTTTAAAAGACTGCATCCGTTCATTCTCATTTTTGCTTCCAGAAAACTGTTGGCAAAACAGGAATCCAGACATTTCCAGTTGGAATGGTATTTCAGAAAGGGAACAAAATACGTCATCTGCTCCTCTTTGGGTACTACCTCCCGAATCGTTTGAATCTTATTATCAGACCACGGAATATTATCGATATAGGAACGCAGACTGCTCTCCCGGGTCTGATAGGTATCAAACCGGGGAACTGCTCCATTGATTTCCACCACGATCAGCTTTGGATCCTGTCTTTTTCGAATCTCTATAATCTGGGATTTTACAAGGGAGATCGGTCCCCCGGAAACCGCATACAGATAACTGGTAAACCCATAATCTTCCCAGAGCATTCCCGGCGCAATGGCCGTGTAGGTTTCACTGGCTCCGATCACAACCACATCCAGACTATTCTCCGGCTCCATATAAAACCCCTTAATACGAATACCGTCGCTTAAGTTATTCACATGTAAAAATCTGGCACAGCCAAAAAGCAGCAGGATAAACACCATGCAAAAACAACATATTTTAATAATTCTCTTTTTTCTCATCGTTATCCACCCTGTTAAAACTGCATATAAACAAAATCTGCAGCATCATATCCCGGTCCGTATACACCAAACACAGCAATCACCAGAAGTCCAATCATCAGGATAACCCACTGCCATCTTGGATGATTTACAGCAAGCAGTTCCCGCATGGTTGTATCGGAATGTCTCTCCTGTATCAGGCTGACACAGAAAATAAGCACCGCCCCCGCGATTACCACTCCATAATCTGCCGCCGTCAGACCGCAGTTTGTAAGCTGTGTGCCAATCTCTGTCACATTCAGGCTGAAATCCGTAAAACATCTTCTCATCATATCCATGGCAGCAGTAAAGTTTTCTCCGATGTCAAACATGTATCCTACCAGAACAATCAAAAATGTCCTTACGATCCGGACTCCATGCCAGAACCAGCGGTCGGGATTGATTTTCAGTTTGGCAAGGGCTGACGCGAACAGTGGCTGCATCAGCATGGACAACATGATCACGCCGCCGTTCCAGACACCAAATGCCACATACTTCATATTCGAGCCATGCCAGATACCAACGATCAGGAAGGTAATCAGAGATGCCACGCTGGAGGGAAATACCTTTGCCATATGGGCGCCCATCCTGCTGTCTCCATATTTCTGCTTCAGATTCTTTCCCAGCTTCAGAAAACGTTTGGACATGGCCAGAGAATAGAACACATAGTTCTTCATCCAGGCTCCCAGTGTAATGTGCCATCTGCGCCAATAATCATTGATCGAGATTGCAAAATACGGCCGTTTGAAGTTTTCTGCCATCTGGATGCCCAGAATCTGGGCAAATCCTCTGGAAATATCAATTCCACCGGAGAAATCTGCGTAAAGCTGCAGGGCATAGGTCAAAACGGTCAGAAAGATCACCGTTCCGTTATAATCCTTATAGTCAGCAGTAACGGTCTGTATCAGCGCCACTGCCCGGTCCGCAATGACCATCTTCTTAAAATAGCCCCAGACGATCAGCTGGATGCCGTATTTCAGGTTTTGAAATTCAAACCGGTGCTCTGCATACAGCTGATGAGCCAGCTGGTCATAAAAACTGATCGGCCCCTGGATAATCTGCGGGAAGAAAGATACAAACAGTGCAAATTTTGCCGGATTTCTCTCCGCTTCAAATTTTTCCCGGTAAACATCTATCAGATACCCGGTAGACTGAAAGGTATAAAATGATATCCCCAGCGGAAGAATCAGCCGCAGTGCCGGCGAAAAATTAAAATATTTTAAAAATGCCAGAATACCAAAATTCAGAACCAGTGCCAGCACCAGAATCCGTCTTCTTTTTTTCTGTATGGTTTCTTTATAGCTCTTTTTCTGCTCCCGGTCCCATTCTCCTTTGTGAAGCGCCAGGACCTCCTTTCCGGAGTCTCCGATCTGCTGCATTCGCCGGGCCCCAAAGAAAATGGTAAGTGTGGTAAGCAGCAAGAATGCTGCAAATTTCCAGTTTGCCCAGAGATAAAAGAAATAGCTGGCTGCCAGAAGCACGGTCCACTGGTATCGCTTTACAGGGAATGCAAAATATACAATTCCCACGATCAGGGCAAATATAAGAAAGGTTAATGTCGTATAAGCCACAATCCTCTGCTCCTTATCTTACAGGTGTATTCCATATATCTGTGGTGATAAAATCCCTCACAAGAACCGGCCCTTCTTTTTCTGAAAAAAGAACTACCGCCGGCATTCCCCGGCTTAAAAATACTGCGATTCCCTCCATGACAGAATAGGCTCCCGTCCGGTGGAATGCCAGCAGATCTCCCCGTTTCAGCTCTTTTACCTGTATGGTTGCCAGAACATCTGCAGGGGTACACAGACTGCCGCAGAGCGTATATGGTTCTTCCCCCTCCCGCTCACCTGTCAGCAGGGTGATCTCAGGGGTCTGCATGCCCTTTACCTGTCCGTGATATTTCAACTGGTTGATACCGCCGTCACAGATGGCATAGTGATAACCCTGATTTTCTTTTACATCCATGACTTTTGTAATATAAAATCCACAGGGCGCCGCAAAAAAACGACCCATTTCAATGGTCAGATGATAGCGCTCCCCCATTGACCGAATCATTGGCGCCACTTCCAAAAGCAGGGCTTTTTCTGTTTCCTCCGGATTCTGTCCGAAATATTCCACCGCCAGACCGGTTCCATATTCCAGCTTTTCCACAGCAAACCCTTTTTCTTCTCTCAGCCGCTTGGCAAAGGTATCCAGCCTGTTCAGTTCTTTCTCGATCAGAGATGCCTTTTTCTTCTGGGTTCCTGTAAAATAATGCAGTCCCACAATCTGTATATTCGTATACGCTTCACGTCTGTCTACAATATCAAAAATAACGGACTCATCCATGCCAAGCTGGCTGCCGTCCGTAAGCCGTAAGAGTACCGGCACGATCTTTCCCGCTTCCCTGGCACACTCCTGGATCAAATCCACATGCAGCAGACTCTCTGCGGTGAAAATCCCCACGCCGTCCTTCATAGCACGCCTGATATCCGGCAGCGTTTTGTTTACACCGGAAAAGATTACTTTCCCCATATCAATGCCCGTTTTTTCGCAGATGGTAAGTTCCCCCGGACTGCAGACCTCATAGTTGGAAAAGCATTCCGGCATATTTCTCATCAGAAAGGGATTGGCTTTGATGGAAAAGCAGCAGTTCACCCTGTCGCCAAATGCTTCCTTTACCAGCTCTGCCCGCTCTCTGAATAAATCCGTATCAAAAATATATAGCGGAGTGTGGTACTGCTCCGCTAATTGCAAAAGTGTTTCTCTGTTCATCTTCTTAGTCCTGTAATCTTAAAATCATTTTGTACATTGCTTCTGCTGAATTAAAGTTTGCCGGCACCAGCTCTGCCGGGTTGATATTGATGTCAAAAGCATCCATCAGTTCCCCTACCAGCGTTACAATATCAAAGGATTCCAGAATCCCCTTGTCAATCAATGCAGTCTCCGCTGTAAAATCCACATCCGGTCTCAACTCTTCTAAGATTTCCATTAATTCATCCATTGTTTTTTGTTCCTTTCCTCTCATAGTATGATTCGTTTTAGCCTTCCGGGAAGTTCAACAAACTTTCCTAGTGACCAAAAAAGCTTTTTAACGTGTTCATATCGGTTTTTCCGTTGGGCAGCCGTGGAATTTCCTCCAGCGGTATGATCTTGCGGGGAACCATAAAGCCCGGCAATTTCTGCCTCAATTCAATATAGAGCTCTTTTTTGTCCTTCTCTCCGGTATAAAAAAGATACAGATGTTCTTTTTCCTTATGATAAAGCGCACAGCACTCCTCTACTCCGGCAATGTCGCCTGCTGCCTTCTCCAGATCCCCCAGCTCCACCCGGTGTCCCAGATGTTTGATCTGCCGATCCCTGCGGCCGTGAAACTCCAGTTCCCCATCCGGTCTTATACGGCCCAGATCACCGGTCTTATACATCAGTTCTCTGTAAGATGTATTCAGAGGATTCTGTACGAAAGATTCCATGCTTTTTTCCGGAGCGTTATAATACCCCAGTGCCAAAATAGGTCCAAGCACACAGATCTCTCCGATTTCTCCCTCTGGAGTCTCTTTTCCATCCTCATCCAAAAGCAGGATCCGGTATTGTCTGTAGGGTTTTCCGATGGGAAGAACCGTATCCTCCGTCACCTTCTCCTTTACAATATAGTAGGTACAGGAAGCTGTGGCTTCTGTAGGCCCGTACTGATTGACAAACAGTGCCCCGGGAAGATGCTCCTGCCAGATCTTTAAGATCTTTCCCGGCATGACGGAACCGGAAAAGCACACCTTTTTCAAGTACTTTGGTTCTTCATACTCAAATGCCTTCATCTGTGCCGGAATCGTCAGTGCCGATGTGCTCCAGCAAAGGGTGGTCACCTGATATGCATTTAACGCTTCAAACAACGTTGCCGGAACTGCAAAATATCGCTTCGGCAGTATCACTGTGGTGGCCCCACGCAGTACAGGAAAATAGATATCCCGCACAGCAGCAATATAATCCAGCGGAGACTGATTCCCCATCCGGTCTTCCTCACCGATATCCAGAACCTCTGCCACCGCATCTATGTAACACATCAGAGAATAGTGAGATGTGATTACCCCTTTGGGAATCCCTGTGGAACCTGAGGTAAAAATGGTGTACAACGGCATATCGGATGACATTTTTTTCCGGATTGCCGCCAGTTTTTCTGCATCCATGCCATTCCTCTCTGCCAGTTCCTCCATAACAAGTATTTTACCGGAAAAATCCAGCTCCTGTGCAAGGGGAAGATTCTCTCTGTCCACAATCATCACTTCCGACTGTATCACCTGCAAAATCTGCATCAGCCTGGCTTTCGGCATAGAGGCATCCACAGGTGCGTAAAAGCCTCCGCTGTATACTACACCTAAAAAACAGGCTGGAGTCAGTATATGTCTGCCGCTCATTACAATAACAGGTTTCCCAAATACCTTATACGGCAGAAGACTGCTTCCAACCTCCTGTGCTTTTTTTCTTAATTCATAAAAAGAAATACTTCCGCCTTCATCGATAAATGCGGTTTTATCCGGAATTCTGTCTGCTGTCCGGTCCAGCCAGTCCAAAACGGTAAGTTCCATCGTATGCTTTCCTCCCCCATATTGCAGAGATTCTATCATCATTTCATCATGATCCAATTTACCGCGCGTAAAGAGCGCGTTTGCTCACTCTTGGCGAGGGGCCAATTGCATCACACGCTTTGCTTTTATAATAATATGACACTTCACAGTATACATATCTATTAAACAATTCTTAAAATTTCTTTAATCCTGAATCAGCGCCTTGTATACTTCCGGAAAAGATCTCTTCAGGCTGATAATCTTTCCCTCAGAATCCAGAAAACCATGCTCTGAGTAACCTTCACAAACCAGTTCCTCTCCCCGCCGCATCTCATAACTCAGCTTCATTTTCACGCCCCGGAACTCTTCCAGCTTTACAGAGATGTCAATCACATCTGCAAACCGGGTGCTGACCCGGTACTTGCAATCCACAGCCGTTACCGGTGAAACAATGCCAAGTTCCTCCAGTTTTTCAAACTCCCATCCCTTCTGGCTAAAATAATCGATCCGGGCCTCCTCCATCCAGCGGATATAATTGGAATGGTGGACAATGCCCATTTTATCTGTCTCATAATAATGAACTTTATGCTGATAGGTCTTCATTTCAAACTTCCTCCTGAAAAATCTATAAGGTTTCTTTTTTCTAAAGAATCCCCATTTCCTTTATTTTACAATATACTGTGCAAGAAAGACTGCCAGAATACCGCAAACCGCACTGAGCAGCACATAGGCCACCGCCACGCCGGCCTGTCCCGCCTTCATCAGGTTCCCTGCTTCCAGAGAGAGGGTTGAGAACGTGGTGAACCCGCCACAGATTCCAACCTTCAAAAACAAAATCAGATTTGGATCTATATTTTTATTTTTCGCTGCGGCAGCAACCACACAGCCAATCAAAAATGCCCCTGCAATATTGATGAAAAATGTATTTACCGGAAAGCCCTGGGGATTTTTAATCGGTATCATCCCAATCAGATACCGTAAAACAGAACCAATAAAGCCCCCGATACCTACAATCAGACAGTTTAGCATCCTGGACCTCCTTCGCTGCAATTCTCTTTATTTTCCATTCTTAACGTTATATTGCTACTCCCCTATCAAGCCGTTTGAGAACAGACCGCAGGAGAAAAATATTTAATATAAAGGATAAGGTCGCACATACCGGACCGCCCCAGAGAATACCGGTTACGCCGATCAGCCTTGCAAAAAGAATTGCAGGCGGCACATTAAAGCCAAGCTGACGCATAACGGATGCGGCCACAGAATATCCCGGTTTATTCACAGCCTGAAAACAGGTTGGAACAACATTATTTAAACCATCCAATGTGCAGAGCATCAGGAAAATTCTCAAACACTTGATTCCAAAATCTGTATACAGCTCAGATTCCGCGCCGAAAATCGCCACAATCTGTTCCGGAAACAACTGAAAAAATACAGTGGCAATGGCACCGCAGATCGTGGCAGACAGTATGGCAAGTTTTATGGTCTTTTTAATACGATCCACATTGCCTGCACCGTAGTTATAACCGATGATGGGCAGGGCACCTGCACCGATTCCACACATCAGTCCAATCAGGATATTGTTAATCTTCATGGTAACACCCAGGGCTGTCAATGGGATTTCCGGGCCATAGACGGATTTTGCACCATACACAATGAGCAGGTTATTGGTAATCACAATGATGATAACCACTGCAAACTGTACGATAAAACTGGAAATA
>JBJELP010000178.1:0-2277 GCA_051879215.1 Lachnospiraceae bacterium | reverse complement strand
TGCAACGGCTCTCCACATATGCTGCAGCAAGGAGCTTTCACCCCATTCTCAACCAGATTTTGAAGATTTTCCACATACATTTTTCCCAATTCCGATTGAATCTGTTTTGTCTTGAACATCGTATAGATTGCCCTGACTTGTCCGTCATTGGAATAGTCCATTTTCTTATGTATCTGTAAAATGACCTCTGCTTCCTGCTTTTCCCCTTCTTTCAGTCCCATCTTTTCTCCGTCTCGAATTTGTATTTTTTTCGTTTTATTATAGCATAAAAATGGATTTTATACCATATTTCCCCTGTTCTTCCCACATTTGTAGTAAATGATTAAATAAGGGGCTGTCGCACTAAATAATTAGTGCGGCAGCACTTTTTGCAAAGAATAAGAGCCAGGTCTGTGCAAGGCCTGGCTCTTGGTGTAAAATTTATTTATGCGACTAAATAAACTTTTACAGAAAGATTATACTCTATCTTCTCTGTACTATCAAATCAAACTTCCGCTGGATGTGGAAATTTTGATTCCGGCAGATGATCCGGTCCGTCTTCTGAGTGCATTTGTGGAGGGAATGGAACTCAGCGAGCTTTATCAGACTTATGGAAAGATAAAGAAAAATCAGGCGACACCGAGACAGCTGTTTAAGATCATGGTCTACGCCAGCATGAATCGGATCTATTCCAGTCGGGATATCGAAACTGCATGCCGCAGAGACATTAACTTCATGTACCTTTTAGAAGGGAAACCAGCACCTGATCATGCAACCTTTGCACGTTTTATTTCTCTGCATTTCGCGCAATGCTCGAAAAAGACATTAGCCGAGGTGTCGAAACTCTTATATTCTCTTGGGGAGATTTCCGGGAAAAGTATCTTTATTGATGGAACGAAAATAGAATCCGTTGCGAACAAATATACTTTTGTCTGGAAAAAGGCTGTTACGAAAAATCAGGAAAAACTTTTCGATAAGATTCTTGTCCTTGTGGAAGAGTGCGAAAATCTTTACGGTTTCAGGATCGCTTATAATGGGAAGGTATCCCTTCACACATTAAAAAGGCTGCGAAAAAAGCTGTGCAGGATCAGGCAGGAGGAAGGGATTGTCTTTGCTCATGGAACCGGACGGCGGAAAACACGCCTTCAGAAATCGCTGGAAACCCTGGAAATATACATAGCAAAACTGAAGGAGTACAATAAAAAGCTTTATGTCTGTGGAGAGCGCAACAGTTATTCTAAAACAGACCCGGATGCGACTTTCATGCGGATGAAAGAAGATGCCATGCTCAACGGGCAGCTGAAACCGGCTTATAATCTTCAGCATGGAGTGGATTCAGAATACATTACATGGCTGGATATCAGTCCACGGCCTACGGATACGAGGACATTGATCCCCTTCCTGAAAGATATGGAGTTGTATCTTCCGTTTAAATATCAGGGGATTGTGGCAGATGCAGGATATGAAAGCGAAGAGAATTACCTGTTTCTCGAAGAAAACGGTCAGCTGGCCTATATCAAACCCCAGAACTATGAGATTTCCAAAACCCGGAAATACCGTCAGGATATCGGGCGGATGGAAAACATGAAATATGATGAGAAAGCGGACTGTTATTACTGTAAAAATGAACAGGTGTTGACGGTGCAGTACGAAAAGAGAGAAAAGACGGCCAGTGGATACCGGAGAACCGTTACCGTATATCGAAGTGACGGATGCAGCGGATGCCCTTTCAAAACAGACTGCATCAAGGGAAACAACTGCAAAACACCAATGGAAGACCGCCAGAAAGTACTGTACGTTTCGAAAAAAATGAAAGAAAAACGTCATGAAACATTGGAGCGGATTACCAGTGATTATGGTACACAGCTCCGGATGAACCGAAGTATCCAGGCCGAAGGAAGTTTTGCAAACATCAAAGAGGATATGGAATTCAGACGATATTTATATCGAGGAAATGCAAATGTAACCGCCCAGAGTATCCTGCTGGCGATCGGGTATAACATAAACAAACTTCATCATAAGATTCAGGCAGGAAGGACAGGACGGCATTTATTTCCACTCAAACAAACCGCCTGATTTTGACAGACCAAAAGTAAATCCTGAAAGCGATCCTTTTTCCAGAAAAGGTTTATTAAAGTTTGCCTTTTTGTAGAAACAAAATGAAAGAAAAGAATATTGGGGCTTAAAAATGGCAAAAAGATGCTGCCGCATCTATGATTTTCTAATCATTGATGCGACAGCCCCCTTTTTCGAAGCAGAGCGGTCCATGAACCCAGGGTTCATTCTCCGCTCCGCTTC
>JBJELP010000177.1:0-2295 GCA_051879215.1 Lachnospiraceae bacterium | reverse complement strand
AGAAATAGCCAATGCAACAGACCATTACTCCTTTCCTTTAAGCTTTTGTTTTAGGCAGCGGCGAAGGATCGCCGGCTGATAATGCCACAGTCTGACACTTTTTGCCTCTGTAGCTGTTTCCCTTTATCATGAAGACAAGGGCATCATCGAAAATCCTGTCAAGAGCACAAAGAAGCGAGGAATCTTCACCGAAGAATTCGCCCCATTTATCCGGACTCTTATTGCTTGTAAAGATCATGGTGTTTGGTCCTTCTTTATTATACCTACGATCAATTACATCAAAGAACATCCGTGTATTCTCTTTATTGAATACGCAGCGCCCTACCTCATCTATAATGAGACAGGAAGGTTTGACCAGACCGTTAATTACAGAACTTTCACGACCATATTTTCTTGCGTCGGTTAATCGCTGATTCAGTTCCGTTGCTTTTAGAAAGTATGTTTTATAACAGCTCATGCAGCATTCACGTCCATAAGCCATTGCCAGATGGGTTTTACCAACACCCTGCGGACCAATGAATGCAAGATTCTTGTGGGCATGCAGAGCAGATAATGCCGGAAGATTTCTTAAGGAATCCGTATTCTTTCCGTGCAGTATATCAAAATCGAAGTTGTCAAATGACTTGGGTTCTTTCAATGGAAGCCGGCTTAACCGGAGCAGCGTTGAGATATTCGCTTCTTTCTTTTTGTCCTTGAAATAGTCAAGAGTCTCAGCAATTGCACGAAGTTGATCCTCTGTGTAGTCAGCCGACGTTGCAAGATTAGCCATTTCCTGCTCTTCAAAACAAAAACCCAGATATTCGGAGGAACCTTGTATTCTGCTAAATAATGAATTATCCATGATACAAGCCCTCCTCAAAGTTGAATCTGCTGAATCCTGAATCATACGCAGGAGGGTCCATCTGCTTTATTCTGATATTTACCGGTGATGTTGGATATTCTTCCGGCTGAGTGACGACATACTGATCCTTGCAGAAGCTGTCTTTCCGGCTCCAGGTAACGTCATGTGTAACAAGTACGCGTGAGGCTCTCGCGTCATATATATACAGAATATATCCATCGCGCATTACACGGCAGGTTTTCTCCGTATACCAGTAAGGAACACCAAAACGTCTTCCTTCATAGCTTACAAATCCATCGAAGGATATCGTTCGCTCAGGGCATAAATAGTAAGAAAGCTCATGAGTGTTTTCCAGTACTGACGCATGGCGCATGCACTCTGACATATGCTTATCATTCGGAACACAGTCAACTGCTCTGTGATAAACATTGTTCTGCGTATCACACCAGCGTATGGCTTCGTAATTAAGATCTGTGAGTTCATTGAAAATACGGCCGGGCAGGAAGTTCTCTTTGACAAAACGTACCAGTCGTTCCACAGCACCTTTGGTAAATGGATGTCTTGGCTTGCACAGTCTTGTTTCAAAACAGAGGTTACCCATAAACATTTCGTAGTCCTTCTGCCAGATCGGATGCCCCTGTGCATCTCTTCCGGTAACAACGCTCTTCATGTTGTCAGTAAGAACATGTCTGGGAACACCCATGAACAGAAAAGCATGAATCATTCCGACAAACAGATTCTCCTGTTTTGCATTCGGAAAGAACTCAATATATCTCTGACCACAGCAGTGACAGATCATGGCAAAGCAGGCAACCTTATATTCATTCCCTTTGTCATCTTCAACCGTTACAAATCCCCAGTCCATCTGGTAGGATTCTCCCGGCTCAGACTGGTAACGTGTACCACGGCTACCCTGAGGAGCAACTAACTGACGTTTCGCAGGAATGAGATCTCTGTGTTGTGCAATATAATCCTTTATAGATGTCAAACCACCGGAATATCCCAGTTTCCCAATCCTTTCATGTATCAGAGAAGCATTTGTAATAGATTTACTGAGCAGGTTATCGATAACGGCTGTATATCCACTAAGAACCGTATGTTCAGCTTTACGACCGGTAAGACCATGTGGTTTGTCAACAAACCCGTTGGACTTTATCCGTCTCAACTTGGCACGTGTAATTCCTGTGCGCCGTTCAAGCTCTGCCAGGTTAACCTTATCGATATTGAAACTGTCACCAAGTTCCATCTTCATTTCATTTAAAGCTTGTGTTATTATTTCAGTTAAGTCATTGTTTTTATTCTCCATGTTTTGATTTGACTGTTGCATTGGCATACATCAGTGTAAATGAAACATAAAGAAAAGCAATGACTTTTTTGATTGGTTGATTTCGCTTGACTAATTTTGGCGATTTTCGCCTGACAGTATTTGGTCAATTTAACTCGACGTTAACAGG
>JBJELP010000176.1:0-35701 GCA_051879215.1 Lachnospiraceae bacterium | reverse complement strand
GTGTTGAAATCAGTCTTACCAGATCGGTATTGAAACCGACAAACAGTACAGTAGAAATAATAGCGAAAAAGCTCATAACCAGAATAACCGGAATCAGAACATTGAAGGAATCGCCAACTGCCTGCGGTACGGAATCACCCAGATTCACCTGAAGACGTTTAACATTGGAAATACGGATAAACAGTTCTGTTGCCAGCAGACCGATGATGATACCTGCAAACATGCTGTTGGTACCAAGATTTCCATAGCTCAGCAGACCGCTCAGGGTTACAGCTTCTTCTGCCCCCTGGGGAATGGCGGAGATGGTACCGGGCATCATGATGATCAGAGTTGCCAGAGAAATCATGGCAGCTGCATAAGGGTTTTTAAATCCTCTGTTTCTGCTGAGGAAGAAACCGATTGTCGGTGCGATCATCAGACCGGAAATGTTTAAGGTTCCGTTTACAATCAGAGAACCCCAGTAGGTTGCTGCTTCCAGTGCTCCGCCGGAAAGAATTTTTACAAAGATGACATTGTTCAGCAGGACTGCAAGACCAGCAAGAATGTACAGCGGCATGATGGTTGCAAATGCATCACGCAGTGTTTTTAAATGAATCTGGTTACCAAGACGCGCTGCACCTTCAGCGAATCGATCCATAAATGAAGGTTTTGTTGTTTCCATAAGATTTTCCTTTCTTTTTATTTCATTTGTTTTTCATTCTGCTTCAGTTTATTTTGCTTCAGTTGATTGTTTTGGTAAGAGCCACCTGTCTGAGCCATTCTGCAGATTTTTTACATCTTCTTTTGTATCCATCCTGCAGACAGATTTCCACAAATCCGTAGCGGTTTTTAAATGCGTTCGCCCATGACCAGTTATCAATGACTGCCCAGTAATGATAGCCTTTGCAGCGGGCACCATCCTCTATGGCTTTGGCAACCCATTCCAGATGATCCCGGACAAATTCCACACGATAGGTGTCATTAATGATTCCGTCTTCTCCACGGAACTGATCTTCTTTTTCCACACCCATACCGTTTTCTGAAATGAAGAAGGTCAGATCCGGATAGTCATTCTTCAGTTTCATGCCGAAGTCATAGATTCCTTTGGGGTAAATCTCCCATCCGCGGGATTTATTGATTCTTCTTTCCGGCCAGATATACGGTTCGCTGAACACGGGATTGCCGTTTTCATCCACATCATTTTCCGGTGCCTGAACGCGGGTCGGCTGATAGTAGTTAAAGCCAAGCCAGTCAACCGGTCCCTGTGCAAGGATATCCGCATCTCCGGGACGAATCGGTGCCGGTGCACCCTTTTCTTCCAGTGTTTTTAAAACATCCTCCGGCAGACAGCCCTTTGTAACCAGATCCAGCCACCAGCGGTTATGCAGACCGTCACGCATACGAACTGCTTCCAGATCGGCATCTGAGGGATTATCCTTTGTATAGGGCGGGGAAAAGCAGTTAATCAGACCGATCTTCACATCTTCAGGAATGATACCGTTCTTCTGAAGTTTTCGGAAGGCTCCGGTTGCCAGTGCGTGGGCAAGAGCAATGTGATACTGTGTGACAATGGACCGTTTGATATCTTTGACAAAGGGATACCAGGCGCCTTCCAGATAACGGAGCTCCGGTTCCACAATGGGTTCATTGAATGTGAACCAGTATTTTACTTCACCGGCAAATTCCAGAAATGCCTGTTCTGCATAATGTGCATATGCTTCTACAACTTCACGGCTCTCCCATCCGCCTCGTTTAAACAGGTAGGTGGGCATGTCGAAATGATACAGATTCACAAACACATCCATACCGTTTTCCTTTGCACAGGCCAGCATCTTATGGTAGAAAGCAGCTCCTTCGGGATTGATATTTCCATTCTGATCCAGCAGACGGCTCCACTGAATGGAAGTACGGAAACTGGTCAGTCCCAATGAACGGAGCAGCTTAATATCCTCCTCATATCGATGGTAAAAATCGATTCCGACATAAGAGCCCACCTGATTATGGAAATCACAGATGCGTTCATCTGACCATGTGTCCCAGATGTTTTCCAGTTTTCCATCCAGCTTATAAGCTCCTTCGGTCTGAGGTCCTGAGAATGCTGCACCAAAGAAAAAGTCTTTCGGCAACTGTTTCATAAATCTCATCTCCTTTTTTTCTTATTAGTTATTTCTTTTCTTTTCAAAAGATATATCTTTTTGATGGTTAAAGCATATCATATAAGTGTTGGCTATGCAAGCCCTTTTTATCCTGAATACTACCTAAAAAAACAGCCATTCCTTTGTTTATTTGTAACAATTGTTTTCAGAGACTATACAAAAAAGCAATATAATGATATAATCTGTTGCAGAATTTAATATATCTTTTACAGGAGGAACATGGTGGAAAAATATCGTATGGTCGCACAGGACCTTTCTCAGAAAATCGAATCCGGCATCTATCCCAGCGGAACACAGCTTCCGCTGGAATCGGAATTGTGTGAAACCTATCAGGTCAGCCGAATTACAATAAAAAAAGCCACCGACCTCCTCGTTTCGCTTGGACTGATTACCAAGCGCCGGGGAGCCGGAAGCTTTGTAAAAGAAATGTCAGATGTAAAAGAAACCATGGCTGCTGCCACGGAACAGGTGCAGTTTACCGGTTTTACACGGCAGTTTGCCGGACAGAATACTTCAACAGAGGTGAATAAATTTCTTGTTATCCCCGCAACCGGTGAAATTGCAGAAAAAATGCAGCTGACAGAGGATGATCTGGTCTATTATATCTGTCGGACCCGTCTGGTAAACGACAAACCCTATGTTGTCGAATATACCTATATGCCGGTGGAAGTGATACCCGGCATCAATCTCCGCGTCCTGAAAGGATCGATCTATACTCATATTCTGGACACACTGCATCTGAAACCCCAGAGTGCCCATCGCACGATCCGCGCAAAACTGCCCACCGAACAGGACAAAACGTATTTTCACACAACAGAAGTATTTCCGATTCTGGAAATTGAACAGATTGCCTATCTGGATGACGGAAGAATTTTCGAATATTCCATTTCCCGCCAGCATGGAGATCTGTATACCTATAATTGTGTCAGCGTGTGGTAAGAGCGGAATCGGTATGCGAAGTACAAATTTCTGTTAAAACCAAAGAGCTGGTATATCTCACACCCATTGGTGTGGGGCATACCAGCTCTTTTTTATCTCAGTCATATCCGGTTTTACCAGGATTTATCAATATAAAGCCGTTCCAAAGTAAATCCCCGTCCTTTGACTTCCAGTACCTTTTCAATGGTGATAAAGGCTTCCGGGTCAACCTCTTCAATCAGGCGGAGTGCTGCACGGTTCTGGTAGGAACGCATCACTGTTTCTACTTTTTTAATCGGTGTTTTTGTATAGCCGCTTTCCGCATAGGTCATGGTTACACCGAAATCATTTTCAATCAGGTGACTTGCCAGTTCCTCATATTTTTCAGATACAATGGAAAATTTCAGTCGATCCTCTCCAAATGTCAGAACGGACTGCAGGGAGTGGGTCATAATAAAGGTATAAATAATTCCGTATATGACAAATGTAATATTGGAAAATGGTATCTGACAAACCATAATGATGGTGTCAAAAACATTAATCAGCATATCCACCCGTTTGTGGAATAGTTTGGATATGACCAGCACCGGAATATCCATACCGCCTGTGGAACCGCCGGAACGCATTACAATTCCGATTCCGGCTCCGCATACAATACCGCCGCAGATGGATGCCAGCATGATATTGTCTGCAATCGTCGTAATAAGCGGAATCCGTTCGAATACAGCAAGGGACATCGGAAAAAACAACGACGATAAGATGGAACCGATCACAAGTTCTTTTCCATAAAAAAAATATCCGATGGGCAATACCAGAATATTCAGGGCCAATGCGAAAACAGAGACATTGATCCCTGTTATTCTGTGCAATACCAGGGCAATGCCGGTGGATCCGCCCACAATAATATTAAATGGTTCAACAAATGCACAGACGCCGAAGGCCAGCATGGAAGAACCAATCAAATTCAAAAGAATGGATTTGATCTGCTTTTTTATTATCTCATTATTCATGCCTGCTGCTCACTTTCTCTCCTTTTAATCCGACAGGAAATAATAATTATAGATTTTGCAATTTTTCCATCCATTATCCGCAGATACAGACAGAAATCATTTCAGCAATACTGACGCATAATTTATAGTTTACCAGATTTCTGCTGAAAATAACACATATTTTTCTAAAAAAAACAGAGCATAGATGCCTGTCTCAGCATCCTGCCCTGTTTTTTCAGATCAGAAAAACCGTTCAATGACTTCAACGATTCCATTATGATTGTTGTCTTTTTCCGTTATATAATCAGCCGAATCTTTCAGTTTTTTCTGAGCGTTGGCCATGGCAACACCCAGACCGGCAAACCGGATCATGGATATATCGTTATAGCTGTCTCCGCAGCAGACCATTTCCTCCCTTTTTATGTTCAGAATTTCCAGCAGATGCTTCAGCCCATAGGCTTTATCCACATTTTTGGGTACCACCTCCAGAAAACAGGGTTCCGAGTGAAAAATCTGCGTTTCATGGAAATATTTCCGTTCAAAAAAATGCTCCACAGCCTCAAGCTTTTGCTCCTCCCCTGTCAGAAGACATCCGTTTACCGGAAAATCTACATATTCCCGGAAGTTTTCATGGTATTCCAGAGGCATCCGGCAGATTTCAGCTTCCTGCATCATATACGGATCCATTCTTGTTCCGGTAATAATAGCATCCTCTGTATAGGTCACCATACCCAGCCCTTTTTTCAAAGCATCTTCCCACAATCGCACAGGAATGAACGGCGGCAGTTTTTTTTCAAACAAGCAGGTGCCGTTTTTGAAATCAATAATCCGCGCACCGTTAAAGGTCAGTACATAACTGCCGAATCGGTCAAATTCCAGTTTTTTTGCAATGGAAAAGACACCCCGGGGAGGCCTTCCGGATGCAATGACCACACGGGTTCCGTTCTCCTGAAGCTGTATGATTGCATCCCTGGTCTTTTTTAAAACTTTTTTATCGGAATCTGTTACCGTACCATCAATATCCAGAACCAGTAATTTATATTTCATTATGCCTCCTTCAGGCATCCGGGTGTATTGAGATAGATTTCCCGTGTTTCTTCCGGCACCATGCGTCCGCCGGTGGCCCAGGCAATATGCGTTGCCTGTTTCATCTTACCGGCAAGACCCTGTTTTTCGATATAATTCTTCATATCTTCGGGACGGATCAATGCTGCAAAAGCTGCACAGGAACTGGGTTCAATAAAGATTTTTTCTTCTGTCAGAAGGCCGCGCATCAGATCATACAGCTTGCAGTCACGAATCGTTGCAATGCCTGACAGCATGGGTTCAATGACTCTTCCCACAAATGCAGAAGGACGTCCTACTGCCAGACCATCTGCATCGGTTCTTCCGTCAATGCCAAAATCCTGCACACTGACACCATCGTGCTGGCCTGTCGCCATACCCAACATCATGCAGCATGCATGGGTCGGTTCCGTAAAGAAGCAGTGTACATTGTCTCCGTAAACCTGCTTGATTCCGTAGGTTACACCGCCCGGTGCACCGCCGATACCACAGGGAATATAAACAAACAGAGGATGCTCACTGTCCACAATGATATTCTGCTCCTCCAGCTGTTTTTTCAGTCTTTCTCCTGCAACGCTGTATCCCATAAACAGATTCTGAGAATTTTCATCATCCACAAAATAACTCATGGGATCTGCGTCGGAATTGATCCGGCCCTGGGTAACTGCTGCACAATAATCATCTGCATATTCAATTACTTCTACACCGCGGCTGCGCAGTAAGTCCTTTTTCCACTGTTTTGCATCCGCTGACATATGGACGATTACGTGGAAGCCCAGTTTTGCACTCATAATACCAATGCTCATGCCCAGATTACCTGTGCTTCCCACCTGAACCGTATACTGTCCAAAGAATTTTACAAATTCAGGCTCTGCGAGAATGCTGTAATCATCGGTTTCTTTCAGCTTACCTGCTGCCATTGCCAGATCTTCCGCATGCTTTAACACTTCATAGATACCGCCTCTGGCTTTTACAGAACCGGATACGGGAAGATCACTGTCCATTTTCAGCATCAGCTTTCCCTGGATTTCCGCGCCGTATTCACGTTCCAGAAAGGCTTTCATATTCGTAATTTCTCTCAGCTCAGATTCAATGATACCGCCGGTCGATTCCAGTTCGGGAAATACTTTTTTCAGATACGGTGCAAAACGAAGCAGTCTGTCAGAAGCATCCTGAATCTGCTCCGGGTGAACTTCCGTGATATTCTGCTGTGCTTCCGGAACTTTCCGGTCATTCAGCCAGAAGGTTTCCTTTAACTGTGCGGCATCTGCCACAGCGGGAATTGTATCGATATATTTTTGTAATTCAGCTTTCATCTATGATCTATCTCCTCAGATTAATAATTTGTAAAGAACTCTTTCGTAAGTCGTCTGACCTGCGGACTTAAAATCAGCAAAGCCAGAATGTTGGGAATAATCAGCAGACCCAGTGCACAGTCCTGTACGGACCACACCAGATCAATGGTACTCATGCTTCCCATGATAATGATAAATGGAAATACAATCCGGTAAATATTGGCCCAGCCGGGTTTTTTCAGGTAAGTCAGGCTGACATGTCCGAAATACCATTGACTCATGATGGAAGTTCCTGCAAACAACATCAGACTGACATAAATTACATTCTGAAAACCTGGAAATACCGAACCAAATGCCGTTGCCGCCAGTGTGGATGCATTGGTATGATATGCATTGGCTCCGGTGATCAGAATGGTAAAACCGGTGGTGCTGCAAATCAGAATTGTATCAATAAATACTTCCATGATTCCAAACATACCCTGACGTACGGGATGATCCACCTCCGCTGAGGAATGGATCACTGCTGCCGACCCTTCCCCTGCTTCATTGGAATACAGCCCCCGGGCTACGCCAAACCGCATGGCTTCCTTCATGGTAAGACCGGCTGCCGCACCGGTTCCTGCTTTCAGAGAAAATGCGCTCTGCAGGATTGACCGGATCACGTCCGGCAGATGGGATATATTCATCAGAACCACCAGCAATCCGCAGATCAGGTACAGCCCTGCCATAATCGGAACGATCTTTTCCGCCACATGAACCAGACGTTTGAAACCGCCGCTGATAACCAGTGACATCAATACGGCAAGGATCAGACCGGTTGCCAGATGAGGAAGACGAAAGGCCTCACCTGAAATCTGTGAAATCGTATTGGACTGAATCAGTGTTGCTCCTGCATTCTGAATAAACAACAGAACCGCAACCAGCACGCCGCACCATTTCATTTTCAATCCATGGGCAACATAGTACATGGGACCGCCCACAATATTCCCTTTGTCATCCTGTCCACGATACAGCATACCAAGAATGATTTCTCCGTATTTTGTTGCCATGCCAAAAAAAGCTGCAACCCACATCCAGAACAGGGCACCGGGACCACCTGCCAGAATGGCAGTGGATACACCTACGATATTACCGCTTCCCACACAGCTGGCAACAGCCGTGCACAAAGCCTGATAGGAGGAGCACTTTCCACTGTCCTTTGCATCTTTCCGTCCTTTGATTCCTTCCAGAAACCCCCGGCATACCCGGGGAAAACAGCGGATCTGGACAAAACCTGTTGTCAAAGTATAAAAAATCCCCAGTCCGAGCAGAGCAAACAGGAGCCAGTCTCCCCACAAGGTATCGGCTGCACGGCTGAAAAAGGATTCCAGTATCTGCATATCTCCCCCTTATTTTAACAGATCACGGCCTTCAGCATCCGTAAGAACAAAACCCATGCGTCCTGCAAGGGTAGGAGCCACATCAATCAGACGTACCCCATCGATATTGCCTTTTTCGATTCCTTCACCGGTCAGCATAAAGGATGCTCTCATCTCAGGAAATTCTTCACTGTAACCATGCTGCGCATTCTGTGTCAGACGGGTTCTGCAGTAATCACCAATCACATCATCACGGATCTCATATCCTTTTTCTGATACAAGTACATAGGCAGCATCCGGGAAACCACCACGTTTTCTGGCTTCTTCTCCGGTCAGTACCTCCAGAATTCCGCTCTTCGGATCTTCTTTCAGCTGTTCCATCACTGTTCTCAGGATTTTTCCCGTTTCTTCATCATTCGGATCTGCCATACGGATCTCAGCAGTTCCTCCGGCACGCTGACTGAAAGCTTTCCATGAAATAACACAACCCTGTTCATCAGCTTCAATCAGTCCGGCTTCTCTCAGCAGAATATTGGGAGAAATATTGTGAGTATTGTCCAGAGAACCGTGATCCGATACCACACAGATGATTACATGATCATTGGTAATTCTCTTTGCTTCCGCAATCAGTTCGCCCAGCATGGTATCAATCTTCTCCAGGCTGGCTGCTGCTTCCTTACTGTAAACTCCGTGAACATGAGCACTTTCATCAAAACTGGCAAAATAAGCAGACATAAAGAACGGTTTTTCATCAATGACCGGTTCCAGTTTGTGGCGAAGCATCCAGAGTGCAGCTTTCCCTCTCTGTGCATCACCGGCATCAGACAAATCCAGTCCGCCTGCGTAACGGCCGATTTCCTGTTCCATTTCAGAAATCATTCCCTGCGGCTTTGCAACCGCATCGATAAAGAGGCTGTCCAGTTCAGAACCATCCCACCAGTATTCAGGCGCAATAAAGTCACCTTTTGCTCCCACAGATGTTGGAAATGCCACACTGGCAGACCAGTATCCATTCTCCTTTGCTGCTTCCCACAATGTTTTTACATTGCTGTTCGCAAACCAGTGCCATGCACCAAGATGATCGCCTGTAGGATCAAAAATTCCGTTATTTACAATTCCGTGAACGGCGGGATTAGCTCCGGTAATCATGCTCTGATGGCAGGGATAGGTAAATGTGGGGAATACACTCTTCATACCCTCCCGTGCAGTCAGACCGTTTTCAACAAAGTACTTTGTTATATTGGGCAAATGAATGCCAAGTCGTTCCTGTTCAAATACAAATTCCGGTTTCAGGGCATCAACAGAAACCAGAAGGACACTGGGACTGTTCTTTCTATTATTCATCTTTTATATCATTCCTTTCTTCATCTTGAGAAATCACAACTTGAACGCCTGCCTGTTCCAGGGCCTTCGTTTGTTCTGCCGATGCATTGGAATCGGTAATAAGCATGGAGATCCGATCAATACCGCACATTTTGACAAGGGAATTCACTTCAATTTTTGTGCTGTCCGCAATGACAATTGTTTTGCCGGATGCTTCCATCATCTTGTCCTGTACGATAATTTCATCCACTCTCTGATAGGTAATTCCACGCTCCACTGATATTCCGCAGGTTGTGAGGAACAGAATATCAATATTAATTCGGGAAAAGATAAGTGTTGCCAGATCAGAAGTAAAGGCTCTTTCATCGGAGTTGTATATTCCTCCTGTCAGAACCAGTGTAATTCCCTCCGCATCCGCCAGCTCGGCAGCCACCGGAAGTGAATTGGTCACAACGGTAAGATAATGAAAGCGATGTTTGATCACCCTTGCCAGCTCCAGAGCAGTTGTGCCGGAATCAAGCGCAATGGCCTGCCCTTCCGAAATAAATTCCGCAGCTTTACGCGCAATGTTCTTCTTATTAAGAAAATTCTCCTTCTGTCTCTTATCAAAAGACGCATACTGCTGATTATCAGGAAATCCATTCTGAACGGAATAATTCTGTGCAGAATCCATCTGCTGTTCTTTTGATTTCCCTTTTTCCAGCTTCATTGCACCTCCTCGAATTCTTCTGAGAAGTCCCTGCTCTTCCATGGTTTCCAGATCTCTTCTTATGGTTTCTCTGGAAGCTGACAGTAAACGACACAATGAACTCGTTTTTACACTTCCTTCTTTTTCAAGTATGCTGCTGATTTTTTCATATCTCTGTTCTGATAACATTTATCCTGACTCCTTTTTTGCAAAATCCGTTTCTTAATTAACATCATCATATTACAAAATGAGCACTTTTGCAATATCTTTTTGCAATTTTGCCCATTTTGCCAATTAAATACACATTTTTGCACACTATCAATTGTATAAATAACACATATTTGCAAATTATAACCATTTTTTACTTGACATTGCACATTATTACAACTATACTGAAAGCGTTCCAAATCCGTTTCTTAAAACCACAAACCAAATCTAATAATCAAGAGGTGTTTCATTATGTCAAAGAGAAAAGCACTGGACAAAAAATGGATCTCTTTCGGAACTCTGATGCTTGGAGCAGGTACGATCTACAAGCTCGGTTTCATGAAAGATGCATTCTACGTACCCATGCAGGAGTTCATGGGACTTTCCCACACACAGATCGGTACTGCCATGAGTATAGCAGGTCTGATCTCCACTTTCGGATTTCTGGCTTCCATTTATCTGACAGACCGTATTTCCAAAAAAATCATGATTCCTGCATCTTTAATAGGTATCTGTTTATGCGGACTGTGGCTGTCCACATTCCCTTCCTATCCGATTTTCCTGGCAATCTACTGTCTGCTGGCCGTCTGTGCAGATATGCTTTACTGGCCCACCATGCTGAAAACAGTACGTTTGCTTGGAAACGAAGATGAACAGGGACGTATGTTCGGTATCCTTGAAGCCGGCAGAGGCCTGATGGATACCATCGTGGCTTTCTGTGCACTGGGCATCTTCTCCGCCATGGGAAGTACAGCAGCCGGTTTGCGTGCAGCAATCCTTTTCTATGCCATCGTTCCCGGTGTCATCGCCATTCTGGCATTCTTCCTGCTTGAGCCCGATGCTCCCGCTGTGAAAACCGATGATGAAGGAAATGAAGTAAGTGCCAACAAAGCTGCCATGGACGGCGTAATCCGTGCACTGAAAAATAAGAATATCTGGCTGGTTTCTTTTAACGTATTCTTCGTTTACTCTGTTTACTGTGGATTAACCTACTTCATTCCTTTCCTGGAAGAAGCCTATGCACTCCCCGCAGCCCTGGTCGGCGTATACGGTATTATCAACCAGTATGGTCTGAAGATGCTGGGCGGTCCTGTCGGCGGTTTTGTTACCGATAAGGTTCTGCACTCCGCAACAAAGTATCTGAGAATCTGCTTCGTAATTGTGGCTGCTATCCTCGCTGTATTTGCTTTCCTTCCCCATAAAAGCATGGGAACCATCGCCGGTATGATCATTACCCTCACCATCAGTGCCTTTGTATTCAGTATGCGTGCGGTATTCTTCGCACCCATGGATGAAGTAAAGGTTCCCCGCGAAATTACCGGTGCTGCCATGTCCATCGGATCCTTTGTAGGTTATCTGCCCGGTGCATTCATGTATGCCGTATACGGCAATATTCTGGACCGTTTTGAAGGTCTGGACGGATACCGGATCGTATTTTGTGTAATGACTGTATTTGCGGTTATCGGTTTCTTCCTGAGTTCTTATATCCTCAGAACCATGAAGAAGGAAAGAGCAAACTAAAATCAAGCTATCAACCAATATTATTTGAACAGGAGAACATAACAACATGATCAGGAAAATCAATTCCCCTCATGCACCGGCTGCCATCGGCCCCTACTGTCAGGCAATGGTGCTTGATGATATTCTTTTTACATCCGGACAGATACCCGTAGATCCGGAAACCGGAGAAATCGCAGGTGATACCATTACTTCCCAGGCTGAACAGGTAATGAAAAACCTCGATGCCGTGCTGAAAGAAGCCGGAACAGAATTTGCAAAAGTTGTAAAAACAACCTGCTTTATTTCAGATATGAATAACTTCACCGCATTCAATGAAGTATACGCACAATACTTCACAAACAACCCCGCCCGTTCCTGCATTGCAGTGAAAACACTGCCGAAAAACGTACTTTGCGAAGTTGAGGTTATTGCTTCCCTGAAATAAAATCCCTATTGCAGCAAATCCTCCATAAATCTACCCAATATAATACTGCCATATGCAAAAGGACCTGTATTTCACATTCATGAAATACAGGTCCTTTTGTCAGTTTCCATATAATCCGAGTGCGTTTTCCTCTATTAGTTTTTACATCATTTGTTAAGGAAGCACTTCTTCATTCTGATCAGGCACATATGTATGACCGAAGATCTCCATACAGGCATCATCAAAAATCTTCTGGGTTTCAAGGGTTGCTTTTGTACCATAGATGCTTCGGATCATGGCCTGTGCCTGGTCACACATGGTTTTCAGGTTTTCCTCATAAAAGGGAGAATTTTTGTCCAGAACCTTCATTTTCTCTGTCAGATATCGGACACGGTCACGGATTCCGAAATCCGTTCTGTAATTTCCGGCGGTATATCCTGCAGACAAAATATAATCATCGCTCAACCAATACAGGTATTCTTCCTGACCAATTGCGTTTTCCGGATCTTCAAAATTCACATCCGGCATATCACTGACATAGGTTTCCATTGCTTTTTTCCAGATCCGGCCCGGATAACTGCCTCCGTATAAAGAATCCAGCGTTCTCGGTGTATCATAGCCACACCATACAGCAATGGTATAATAGGGCGTTGCCCCACAGAACCAGCCGTCTTTGCTGTCATTTGTGGTTCCGGTCTTGCCGATGGCTTCCACACCGCTGTTCCAGTGAAGGGGTCTGCCGGTACCGTTCGTCATGACACCGGCCAGAATATCCAGCATGGTTTTTGCAGAATCGTTATCATAGATTCTCGCAGTGTAATCGGTATATTTTTCTTCTCCGTCGGAATTTTTAATGGAGGTAATACAGGTTTCTTCCCGGTATTCACCATAATTGGCCAATGCCGCATAACCGCTTGCCATCTGCGCTGTGGTTGTTCCATAGGTCAGACCCCCCAATGCCGCAGACAGACTATAATCGGAAGGCACAATTTTGGTAAAATGCATGGACTCGATAAATGACAGGCCATATTTCACGCCAATTCCGTTAAACAGCTGATAGGCACATCCGTTTTTACTTAATTCCACTGCTCTGCGAAGGGTATATCGTTCACCGGTTATCTGACTGATGACTGCTTTTTTCTTTACCTGTTTTGCCTGTGATACACTGATTTCCTGAAGCTGACTGTTGGGCAGATACCCCAACTGCAAAGCCGGAGCGTATACAATGAGCGGCTTAATGGTACTGCCCGGCTGTCGATAGCTCTGAAATGCACGATTCAGGGAATAGGTACCGGCTTCCTCCTGACTTCTTCCGCCGACAATGGCAGTTACCTTTCCGGTTTTATTGTCAATCACCGTTGCCGCTCCCTGAAACTGATAGATTCCATCGCTTGTCTTTTCCTGATCAAAGCTCAGTGTTTCATCCAGCACCTCTTGTAAGGTATCCTGCATATCCCGGTCAATGGAAGTATAAACCTGATATCCCCCGGTATACAGTTCCGTTTTCATCAGATCATACTCCTCCTCATAACTCTCCAGATAGGCTTCATACTCTTCCTGAGAATCAAAATGATATTGAAATTCAAATTCATCCGCCTGCATTAGCGCTTCTGCTGCACAATGGATAGCGTAGGTGGTTTCATAATTATGCAGTGCATAGGTGGTTCTGGAAACTGTGATTTCTTCTTCCTGAGCCTCTTCTGATTCCTCCTCCGTGATATATCCCTGTTCACTCATATCTTTCAGAATCTTATTGCGGCGTTTCAGTGCATTTTCCGGATTCTCAAAGGGATCATAATAAGAAGGCCGATTGGGAATGGCGCAAAGATAGGCAATCTGCGACAGACTCAGTTCGGATACACTTTTCCCGAAATACCCCTTTGCCGCAGCTTCAATGCCATAATACCCATTTGCAAAATAAATATTATTAATATAAAATTCCATGATCTGTTCTTTGGAATACTGATTCGTTATCATCATTGCCATCAGGATTTCTTTCCCCTTTCTTTCAAGGGTTTTCTCCTGTGTCAGAAAAATCGTTCGCGCCAGCTGCTGTGTGATGGTACTGGCTCCATGTTTTTCTTTTCCTTTGGACAGAACAAAATCCACACTGATGCGCAGAATGCCCTTCATGTCAATCCCCGGATTACTCCAGAATGACTGATCCTCCACCGCTACAAATGCATTCACCACCGCCTGCGGTATCTCATCATACGTCAGATAAGCCGAATCCCCGCCTCGTCTCAGCTTGGCAAGAACATTCCCATCCTTGTCGTAGATGTAACTGCTTTCATTGGGATGAAAGGTCTCTTCCGTAGAATTTCCCACCTTATCCTTCGCTTCTTTATAATAATCACTGAAAGTCGGATAAAATCGAATCAAACCACATACTCCGCCTGTAATAACCAGAAGCAGGAGAATCCTGGATATCCAGAAGAAAACATTGCCCAGACAGCTGCGTTTCTTTCTTTTTTTCGAAATACTTTTTGAATCTTCTGTCCCTTCCATTTTTTTATCCTGTTTGTCCATAGTTCACCTCAAAAATAAAGTCGGTATTTTTCTTTTTGAAATTCATGCCGGGAAAATGATCCGCCCACTTTAATACCAACAAAAAGATAACATATATTCTGTTTTATCACAAGTGAAGAGAGTTAATATAGTTTTACAATTTTATTAAAGTTTTAATTGACATACCTGAAGTGAATTTCTCTTGAACAGGATACGATATTGTTGTAGAATGGTCTGTGGACTTTACCCTGAATTTACAGGAAATGCCCCTTTTTCAACAAAAGAACACAGACAACACTTAAGAAAGGAATAGAAATATGTCAGAGAACAAAATGGGAGTTATGTCGGAAGGCAAACTCCTGATTAACATGTCTTTGCCCATGATGATATCAATGTTCGTTCAGGCATTGTACAATATCGTAGACAGTATCTTCGTTGCTAAAATTTCTCAGGATGCACTGACCGCAGTCTCCCTGGCATTCCCCATGCAGACTTTAATGATTGCCGTTTCCGCCGGAACCGGTGTCGGTGTAAATGCTTTGATTTCCAGATCCCTTGGGGAACGCAAACGAAAAAAAGCCAATACCATTGCTGTTAATGGTATCTTTATTTATTTCCTCAGTTACATTGTGATTGCTGCCATCGGTGCTTTCTTCTCAAGACCATTCTATGCAATGATGATCGAACCCGGTCAGGAAGCAATTGCAGAACTCGGTGTTCAGTATCTTACAATCGTAATGTGCGGATCCTTTGGTATCTTCGCTCAGATGATCTTTGAACGAATCCTTCAGTCCACAGGACGTACTGTACTGACCATGATTTCCCAGACCCTCGGTGCTGTGATCAACCTGATTCTGGATCCCATCCTCATTTTCGGTCTTTTCGGATTACCTGCCATGGGAGTAGCCGGTGCTGCTTTCGCTACCATTGCAGGGCAGATCATTGCCGGAATTGTCGCATTTATTTTCAATATAAAGTTCAATACTGATATCCGGATTTCTTTCAAAGGATTCAGACCGGATGGAAAAATCATTAAGAGTATTTATCAGATTGCCATCCCTTCCATTATCATGCAGTCCATCGGTTCCTTTATGACCACAGGTATGAACAAAATTCTTCTGGGGCTGGACAAGGACGGTACCGGTGCTGCAGTCTTCGGCGTATACTTTAAACTGCAGAGTTTCTTCTTTATGCCCATATTCGGTCTGAATAATGGTATGATCCCGATTCTGGCATATAATTTCGGTGCAGGAAATAAAAAGCGTATGATGAACACTGTGAAATATGCCTGCATGATCGGTTTCGGCGCATGTGCGGTCGGATTCGCATTGTTTGAATTCTTCCCCGTTCCCCTTCTGCAGCTCTTCGATGCATCAGATAACATGCTGAACACCGGTATCCATGCCTTAAAAGTCATTGCATTCCATTATCTTGCGGCATGGTTCTGTATCATAATAGGTTCCCTGTTCCAGGCAGTAGGAAAAGCCACTTATACCATGTATACTTCCGTAGCACGTCAGCTGGTGATTCTGCTTCCCGTAGCTTATATCCTGGCAAAAATCGGAGGAATGGATCTGATCTGGTGGAGTTTCCCCATCGCAGAAATCATGTCCCTGATCATGACACTGATTTTCCTTCGTTCCACTATGAAATTCATCAACCAGGAAATTACAAAATTCGGTGGTGTACTCTAATCGCAAAAAGGGGCTGTACGACAGCCCCTTTTCAGAACCAGCTGTCACAGCAGATGACGGAATGGAATGATTACAATTCGCAATAGCCCATATAAAATCATTTTTCCAACGCTCAGCTCTATTTCCTGATATTGGTCTCCATCTGTTACAGTTCCATCCGGAAGGACCTGTCTGCTTGATCGTTTCAGGGTTTCAATCTGGCTTCGCAATGCCTGATTTAATTCCTTACTTTCGATAAAAAGCATCATTTCGGTATCCAGATATATGCTCCGCATGTCCAGATTACAGGATCCTACCATACTCAGGTGATCATCCACCAGAATTGTCTTCGTATGCAGCGCCTGAGGTCCCAGGTATTCGTATACGCTGCAGCCTGTCCGGCTTACATTTTTCTTCTGATTCAGGTAATCCGTGCAGCCAAAGGGATTGGATCCTTTTTCCACTGCGTTTATCATCACTTCGTTTTTTCCAGATTTGGAACATACTTCCGCAAGATCCTGATACATCTGTCTGCTGCAGATCATATATGGTGTCTGTATCATAATGTCGTCTGCCTGTTTCATTTCCCGCAGCATCTCCTGCCACAGCCGGGGAGATTTATTTTCCGGTTCCATGGGATTGGTGTAAAGTACGATACTATCTGTTTCTGATGTCTCACGATTCCACGCCGGTTCCGTAAGAACTTCCGGATATGTTTCACATACTTCCCTGTAATGTGCTCTCAGATTATTCCCGGGATTATTGTTCTGCCCATACGCTCTGCTGCAGGGAAGATTCCATATTTTTTCAAAATAATCCTGCAGCTGACAATAGGATTTTCCCATTCCCGGACTGGTTTCATATACCAGAATATCCCGGTCTTCATTATAGGAATCTGCATAATTGCCTAAAAACAGATCATTTGTATTTCTTCCGCCAAGAATGTACGCAAAATCATCCACAATCAGATATTTGTCATGCATTCGATAATTATTTTTCCATGGTTTTATGATGTCAATCGGATTGTACAGTTTTGCCTCCACATTCTTATGGGAAGTCAGTTCCTGAAAATCACTGCTGTTTTTCAAATACAGTGTGCCATTGATGCCGTCCACCAGTATCTGCACCTGTACCCCTCTGTCAGCAGCATGTAATAACGCTGCCATGATATCCCGTCCGCTGTTGTCATCGCGGAGGTCAAAGGTAACAAGAACAAGCCGGTCCTTTGCCGATTCGATCAGACGAAGCCGCCACAACAGCGCGTCCATGTTATTGTCAATACTTCGTATCCTCTCCTGCGCATGGATCGTTTCATTGATTTCACCTGCTTCCGTTTCTTCCGTCGGAGGTTTGTGATATAACGGCGGAATCACAAGACAAATCGCAAAATACAAGAGCCATAATAGAATACCGTATTTCAATACCCTGCATATTTTTTTCATAATTCGGACAATACCTCGCAATTGTTCCTGATATGACATGTTAACCACTGAAGGATATCATGATAAACGGTTTCTTTATCGGTTTCATGAAGCAGTTCATGCCTGTCATCTTTATAAAGTATCATGGAAATATCCTTAATTCCTGCCTGCTTATAGATTTCAAAAACATGCTTTACTTCTTTTCCATAATTTCCGACAGGATCTTCTTCACCTGCAATCAAAAATACCGGAAGATTTTCCGGTATCCCGGCAATATTGGTTCTATTCTGTATAAATGACAGTACATCCAGTAACGTACGGTATCCATTTACCGTAAAGGAATAGGTACAGAATTTGTCCGTATTATATTGATCAACTATGACTTCATCTTTTGTGAGCCAGTCATTGGATGTTCTTGCATTGGATATGCGGTCATTGTATTTGCTGAAGAACAGTTTTTTCAGCATCGGAGATCGATGGTGGTCACCCTTCCATGTTTTTATCAATGCTGCTACCATTTTAGCTGCTGCCAGCAGAATCCCTGGCTGGTTTCCTGTTCCGGAGAGAATCACCCCGTCCAGTTCGCTGCCGTATGTCATGATGTAACGTCTTGCCATAAAAGATCCCATACTATGCCCAAACAGAAAATATGGCACATCCGGGCAGATTTTTTTTGCATAACAGGTTACTTCATATAAATCTGCCGCAACGGTCCGGCTCATGCTGTCTGTACAGAAATATCCTAATTCTTCATCATTTTTCGCCGTTTTTCCATGACCCAGATGATCATTTCCGATCACAAGAAACCCGTTCTGTACTAAAAATCCTGCAAATGGATCATACCGATTTATGTATTCAAGCATTCCGTGGGAAATCTGCACAATTCCGATTGCCGGAACATCCGGCTCCCAGATTGTAATATGCAGCTGGTGCTTTCCATCTGTGGATGGTATATAGACTTCTTTCATCAAATTGTCTCTCCTTACTATTTTTCGTAAACGAATATGTCTGTGAATACAGGCATGTTTTGCCACATGGATTCTGTACGTGACTTTTTTCGACATGGCTTATGTCAGTACAGTATAGCAGATTTCCCATTAACAACAATAGACAAATACCATTGTTCTGTCCAAAAAAGAGGTTTTCTCTTACCACTCCATATCTGCAAGCCAGCGATTTACCTTTTCCTCACGCTGTCTTAAAGACTCTAACTTATTATCAATCCATAATTCCCCCTTAAGCTGTCCATCCAGCAAATACAGAATTCGTTCGCAGCAGCTGGCCATTCTGCTGTCATGGGTTACCATCAGAATTGTGGTACCTTCCCGATTTAACGCTGTAAGGGCGTTCATCACTTCTTCTGTGGCACTTTTATTCAAAGCACCCGTGGGTTCGTCTGCAAACAGAATCTCCGGGTGATTGATCATGCTCCTGCAGATACACGCCCTCTGTAATTGCCCGCCTGAAACTTCTGTTATTTCTCTTTTCTCAAGACCGGAAATTGAGAGTTTTTTCATCAGGTTCTCCGCTTCCTGAATCAGTTCACGTTTGCTCTTTCGCTGATGCTTCTTTTCCTTATTTGCCTGTATGGACGGCAGCAGAATATTATCCAGCAGATTCAGATTCTCCATCATGTTCATCTGCTGAAAGACAAAACCGATCCTATGAAGTCTCAGACTGGCTTTTTCCTTTTCAGATAATGCTGTCATTTCCTGTTCTTTCAACCACACCTTTCCCCCGGTGGGTTCATCCATACCCGATATATTATATAATAACGTGGATTTTCCGGAACCGGACGGTCCCATGATTGCGGTCATTTCTCCTTTATTGATGGTAAAGGAAATATCGTTTAAAATATCTTTTTTGCAAAGATGTTCTACCGTCAGAATTTTTTCCATTTTATATTCCTTTCTTATAGAGAATTCATATATCTTTACGTTCTTTATTTCATCCTCATGCAGCATTTATATCTTTTGACTTTCCTTATTCCTTCCTCAAACAGCATTCATATGCTTTGATTTTCTTTACTTCCAGAGTTCCCAGACATACTGCCGCAGCTGCCGTTATCATCAGAGTCATAATCATAAATCCTGCCTGAGGCCAGCAAATCACAAAACGGAACCCATAGGCACCAAAACTTTTCAGAAGCTGGCTGCATATCCATTCACCAAAGATGACACCTGCCAATACGCCTGCCAGCATACCCGATGCTGCTGGTAAATATCCCCTGATAAAATAATCTCTCCGGATACTTCCGTTACAGAATCCCAATGCCTTCCGAAGAGAAATCGAATATCGCTTTTTCTCAATCAGAAGTCTCATGAAAAGCAGCATTACAACCGCTGTAATTATGACCGATGCTCCAAGAGCCGCCCTCTTTGCCATCTCAATCTGACGGATTGTCGGTCCATAGGTTTCCTGCACATAGCCTGCAATGTCTACAATATTTACGCCATTCCGTTTGTATTGTTCCATCCATTGTTCCGTATCTGAATCATTTGTCAGGGAAACATACAGAATACTCCACATAACCTCATGATCCATATTGGATGTGAAGGGAAGGGTTCTCATTTTGGCAGTTTTTCCTCCGTTGGTAATATCCGAATAAATGCCGCATACGGAAACAGAGGATTTCTGACCGCCATAGGAAAGCACCATAGTATCACCGATTTCAAGTCCCAGATCCTGGGCCTGCAGACTGGATAATGCAATCTCTCCCTCCGTTTCCGGTTGTCGTCCTTCCGCATATTTAACCGGAAAAACAGAATGATCACCGGTTTCCACGATCAGACGGATCCGTTCTCCATTGGCTGGATAAGCATCACAGAACACCGTCTCCAATGCTGTATATTTTAATACTTCCGGATCTGTACGCAGTTCTTCTGCCAGCTGTTCTGTCATTTTCCCGATCTGGTCTGATTGTCTCACATCCATTCGAATGGCAGCATCTCCAATACCCATATAGGTAACAAATTCCGGTGACGCCATGGTACTGTGCAGATTCTGCGGGATCAATGTCATAATCATACAAACCGCAGCAACCAGACCGATGATTACATATTGTTCTCTCCCGGATGTTTTGCTTTGTGTTTTTACAGAAAATAATGCGTCCAGCGCTGACATTTTTTCAAGTTTTCTCAGAACACGTCTTATGGAGAAAAGGATCAGTGCCTGCACCAGGATACATGCCAGAAATGCAATCCCTGCCGATAGCAGCCCGCTGTTTGATGCACCATATAATTCCCTTAAGGTTTCTGACAGAGGACTTTTCAGAATCCATGCACCTCCAAATCCAATCCCCAGACCCACTGAAGAAAACAGGAGATATTTGGAAAAATACAGGAAACAGATGTCTTTGTTTCCAATTCCCAATGCTTTTAACAGCCCCGCTTCTTTTCTGTCCTGTTCGATTCCCAGTGCAGTGATAAAACGGATGCACAGCAGAGAAATCAGCAGCACTGCTATACCTGCCAGAAAGATCACAAAAATCATGATTCCGTCTGATAAAGCATTCATCATGCGAATCAAGGGTTTTGTAATGGCCGGACCATTTGCAAACAATCCTGCTTTTTCATATTCAGCCGCAAACGAATCGGTATCCGTGTTTTCATTTAAAAGAAATTCAATCAGATACTCCTCCTCTCCCAGGCTTTTCATTTGTTCATAGTCTGCTTCACAAACCAGAAAACGCTTGGAAGAAGCCATCATGGAATTCATCTGTGAATCCCTGATAAACCCTGCTATGGTCAGTTCTTCCTTTCCAATCTGCATGGTATCTCCGATTTGCAGATCGTATAAAGAACGATAACAGACAGGCACATATACTTCTCCTTTTTTTACTTCCGGACAGGTATTGTCCATACCCAGCAGATAATCAAATTTTTCTCCCTGTATGCACAGACCATTATCCTGGGTATTCTCTGCAAGATTATAGTTTCCAAGAGTCAAGGTGTTGTTTTCCAGATTCAGAAAAGAACTGACCTGCCAGCTGGCAATCTCCGAATATTCTTCAGCAAATGCTTCAACCTGATCCACATCCATTTCCCCTGCATGCATCTGCAGATAATCCGGTGTCTTTGCCATATCCATCAGACCATTCACAGAACCCAGCAGATCTGTAAACAGAACAGCTGAAAGTGCAATAAGCAGGGATGAAATCGCCATAAAGATCACAGTCGATATGGATAACAGCTTATGATTCCTTATTTCATTCCACAACAGTCTTTTTATCATTGAAAGATCCCCCTTTATTTTCCTCAAGCCGTCTGATTTCTTTTATAAGCAATATGCTGATGGAAACCACCAGAAGCGCCGCACCGGAAAATGCCATAATCACACCGGCGCCTCTTCCTACACCGATTCCTTTATACGCTGCTGCCCAATCTGCCAGTATTCCACTGCATCCATAAGCAACAATGTATCCGATCTGGGACAGGAATCCCACGATTCCCCAGATACGCCCCTGCAATTCCACCGGTGTATTGGTTCTGACCAGGTAATCCAGACAATTATTGGCAAAAGGCAGCATCAGAAAAAATCCAAATCCGGAAAGTGTGATAAACACGATGCTTTTGAACATGCCGAACCCGATAATAAAGACTCCTGCAAGGGCAAGGGACAGGCTGAGTACTTTTACATATCCTGATCGGATACCACGGATTCCAAGATACAGACCGGATACCAGCATCCCGCTGGCACAGACCGTTTCTGCAATTCCCAGTGTTTTTGCATCTGCCATGGCCAAAATCAGCGGCTCTGCCAGTACCTGGAATACACCGACAAAAAGGGTCAGGAAAGAGGAGGCCAAAACCAGTAAAAAAACTCCCCTCCTTTGGCGTACTGCATGCCAGCCTTCCTTCAGGCTATCCAGAAAAGAAAGAGTTTCCATATATTTTTGAACCTTGATTCCCCTTTTTACAGCAAAGGTGGAAATAACCGTCAGAATAAACGTACAGATATCAATCACCAGAAGCAATTTCACATCACTGACGGACAGCAAAATCCCCGCAAGAACCGGCGAAATCAGATATCTGGCACTGCCGGCCAGGGAAACCAGACCGCTGGCTTTGGAATACTCATTTTCCGTCAGCAGATCCGAAACGGTTGCCTTATATGCGGGATCCAGCAAAGAAGAAAAAACAGCTGACAGAAACACACCGATACAGATCTGAGCCAGCGAAGCTTCTCCGTAGATCATGCAAATCAATATATACAGCACCCCCAGACCGGACAATCCGTCTCCAATCATCATAAGAAGCCTTCTGTCAAATCGGTCTGCCAATACTCCCGCAGGTACACTAAGCAGCAAAGTCGGCAAAAATCCCAGCAGGGTAACCAGTGCCATCCCCGCAGCACTTCCCGTTTTCTCAAATACATAAACGCCAAGTCCGAAACTGGTAAGCCCGCCTCCTATGGCGGAAATCAGCTGACCCGTCCATAATAATAAAAATCTTCTGAAATTCGAATTCTTTGTTTCATCCATTTTCAAGTTCTCCTCCCTGATTATGAGCGACCGACAGATTGTCGGTTATGTTGTAAAAATATAGTAACTATTCTTTACAGAATAGTTACTGATTTTTACTTTCTGTAGAACATGGGAAGCATCGCCTCCAGCAGACTTCCCTTTTTCATGTGCAGCAGAACTTCTGCATTATTGATAAATGCAAGTACCATTCTCTTTTTTTCCTCCTCTGTGTATTCAGCGGAATAATCATCAAATACCGTATTGGAATACAGAAGAAGCATGTGCAGTGTGTCTTCCGGGTAATCTGTCTGCATCAGATTCTGAGAAATCCCATCCTCAACAATTTTCACGAAAAACGGAATCAGCTGACTGAGCAGTTTTTCCTGCATTTTCGCATGCATCAGCGCATTCTGCGGTTTATGAACCTGCTCCAAAATCATATTACCCGTTTTCGTATCCACATTTGCCGCCAGAACAGTCTGGGTCAGCCGTTCCAGAACCGGTCTGGATTCATCCAGAGCAATGATTCTTGCTTTCCTTACAATTTCATCCAGAATCCGTTCAATCATTCCATCCAGAATATCTTCTTTATTCTTGAAATGATAATACAGCGTCCCTCTGGCAATCCCGATCTCTGCCAGAATATCATTGGTGCTGGTATTATCATATCCATTTGTACAGAAAAGCCGTTCAGCCACATCGAGTATTTCATTTCTTCTCTCAGCAGCTTCTTTCACAACTCGCATTCTTCTCACTTCCTTATTGGGGGAACTTATTCAGAAATCCCCTCTGAAATTGCATTTTCTACCGCCTTCCGAATAACTCTGCTGTACCATCTTTGACTTTTGTCAGATCAATCTCTGAAAATGTAAGTGCAGCAACTTTTGCTTTATAGTCAGCGATGGATTTGAGGTAAAATACTCCCCCGAAAAGACCAACGATTAAAAGTGCTGATACAATGATCAAAACAATTTTGGTACGCTTTTTCATAATTATTCCTTCCTATACCATTTCTTTATCCATATTTTATAGCAGGAAGTCAAATAATTATAGGTTGTTTTTTTATCTGATTGTGTTCGTTTTTCAGGTATTATTTTATTCTTTCGCAATCATATTTTTAAAAACCTGGTGCAGACCGGTAGATGCCAATCCGGAAAAAAGCCCCATCAGAAGGATTTCAGGGGTGAATGTCATATTTATCCATATATTGAGCACAACACCCAGAATCCCCATAATCAGCGGAATAAACCGATTCACCTTCTCTGCCGGCACCAGATTTTTTATGATATATCCAACGCACAGACAAATGCCAACGATAACAGGTGCTGTATACTTTGATAAAAAATCAATATTCATTGCAATCGCTCCGCTCTTCAATCATCTTCCATCCATTTTTTAGCTCCATGAAGGAAACTCCTTTTGATTTCAGCAGTATATAATATGTTATGCTTTCGGAAGCAGTGCGATACAAGTTTAAATGATAAAGCTAAACTCAACACCTGTTTTTGTATTTCGTACGGAACATTTTCCGCCGTGCAACTCAACAATGTTTTTTGCAATGGCAAGGCCAAGGCCGGTACCTCCACCGGAGCGTGATTCATCAACCCGATAGAACGTATCCCATACTTTACTGAGTGCTTCGCCTGATAATGGTTCGCTGTCATTTTCGATACTGAACAAGGTGCCGGAACGACCTGTTTGTATCTTAACCGAGATGTGTCCATCAACAGGTGTATACTGAATGGCATTTGCAGCAAAGTTTTCAACGACCTGAGCAATACGGCTTTCATCTGCGGTGATTGTAAAATCGTCCGGAAAGATGAAGTCAACTTGAAGATTCTTTGCCTGTGCCGCCATTTCCAGTTTTTCAAAGATTGAACAGGTCAGCGTAATAAGTGAAAATTCATCTCTGGATAATTTCACCTTTCCGGCTTCCAGGCGGGAGAGGTCGAGCATTTCCAGAACCATACTGTCGGTGCGTTCTGCCTCCGACAGAATGACGTCAATGTATTTATCCCGCTTGTTCTCTGCAATGTGTTCTTTTAAGCCTTCTGCATAACTATGGATCACGGCCAGCGGGGTTTTCAGCTCGTGGGCAATGTTGGATGTCATCTGTCGTCGGTTCTGTTCGGCGGTTTTCGCATAGTCCAAAGCCGTATTCAGACGGGTAATTTCATTCTGACGCATCCACAGTGCATCCTGCATAACGGAATAATTTCTGACAAGGTTTTCCGGTTCCTTCCAGCCAGAGAAAAGTTCTTCCTTGCAGTGGATGTCTCTCCATTGATTTTCCATTGCGTCATTGACCGCATGGATTGGGAGAATCAGTTTCCTGTGGAGGATGCGACAAAGAATCAGCGCAAGCACAGCAGCAACCAGAAAAGTAACCAGATACCCCCCTTTCAGCTCGTTTATGGCGGAAAGCAGAGGCGAGCAGCGCACAGCGGTAGTAATATAGAATTTGACTGTATATGTGTTTTCACCGTTTTCATTTTCGACCGGATTGTCGTAATCATAGATACAGCCCTGTTCCAGCACGATCAGATCGGTAATGCTGCCATTACTGACCTGCTGGCGGGTTCCCCACAGACCTTGAGCAGAAAGAAGAGTTAGCAGATTGTCATATGTTTCATTTTCGAAATGCAGTATACTGCCTTCTTCATAATCGCTGACTTGAAAAAATGTTGAATAAATAGTAACTGCATCTTCAATATCTGTACCGCACTCATACAGAATATGCCAGGGCACCTGTTCCGTTTGAATAACTTCGCTGCAGGAATACTCATATATAATGGTCTCATTGCCATCTTCGTCAGACTCGAATATGTCTGGCTTCCGGGAATACAGAGCGTCATAAAACTCAAGGGATGAAATGTATTCGATCCGATCGGCATGAAACTCCACACCATCGAACTCACCAGTGAAACGCATGGCTTTTACATCATGAGCTATGATAGTAGACCAATCATCGTCCGAGTCAAAGCCGGAATGATCCAGGCTGTTCAGGTCAAGAAGGACTCTGGTATATCCGCTGCAATTCATAACGGAATCGGCTGTTGCATTTTCCCAGTATTCTTCGATGTCATAGGCAAAGAACAGATAATCGCCGCTGCAGGCGAGCATATTTCCATCTCCGTCATAAACCGCAGCAGCAGTCTGCCAGTCAATGCTGTTGTCCGAATCGAAATAACTATCGCCATCATATGTTCTGACACGAAAAATACGATTGCTTCCATAGGCAAGTTGACTCCAAATTTCTGTCTCCAATGAACCGGGAAGGTTGGATTGTTCCGCCCAGTCCAGATTAAATGTACTCATGGCGCTGTTGTAGATTTCACTGTGTTCCATGTAATAGTCCCGATATCGGAGCGTGGTATTCCATGTAATCCACACCATCGCCACGATCCAGGCCAAAAGAAATGTGCTGCACACCAGCCATGTTACGGCAGTTCCGGAACGAATTTGCTTTTTCCCTTTTTTTCTCATGCTTATCCCTCCAGTCTGTAACCTGACTTAATGACCGTTTTTATGCAGCCTGCATGCGCCCCAAGTTTCTCACGAAGGCGTTTTATATGGGTGTCAACCGCCCTCGCTTCCCCATCATAGTCGTATCCCCAGCATTTCACCAGAAGCTGCTCACGGCTCATCACCAGATTTTTATTTTGCATGAGACAAAGCAGGATTGAAAACTCTTTTGGAGTCAGAATAACTTCTTCTTTTCCCGCAAATACTCTTCCAGCAGCAAGCTCCAAGGTGATCCCACCCGCTTCCATCCGATCTCCGGCAAGAACATTTCGCTTATTCCGCCTGATAAGCGCCATCGTCTTGGCATACAGAACAGACATGGTAAAGGGCTTTGTAATATAATCATCTGCCCCCAATTCATACCCAAGAAGTTTGTCCGATTCATCAGACAGGGCAGTCAGGAATATAATGGGAACATCGTTCGTTCTGCGTACTGCGCGGCACACAGAAAGACCATCCAGCTCCGGCATCATAATATCAAGCAGGACAGCATCATATTCGTTTTCCTCAATCAGCTCCAGTGCCTGTACTCCATTGCTGGCTTCAAAGGGCAACTCTCCTTTACTGCTGAAATAGTCACATAGAACTTCCCGCAATTTGGCTTCATCTTCGACAATGAGTATCTTGCTGTTCATCATGATCCCCCTCCTTTCGCCCTTACTGTACAAAACAGATTTGTATTCTTTGTGTCAATAAGATAAAAAAAGTTTCTTATTTTCCACTGTTTTCCTTTTTTGCTGCTACCGCAACAATATTTAAGGTATTGGATATAAATCCCATTGCAATTACCATTACAAAAACTGCAATATTTTTAACATTATTTAATGGCAGCATAAAAAGTATGGCTATCGTTAAGAATGTTGTTATAGCCAATACAACAAGCATTCTGTTCTCAAATTTTTGATTTTCTTTTTGTAATTCTCCTAAAACAGATGCTATATTTTCATCAGCAATTTCTTTAATCTTTTCGTCTGCCAGTCGTTTACCTGCCAGTATCTCATTGATACTGATCTGATAAATATCACTGAGCAGCTCCAGACACTCAACCGGCGGCATATAATTTCCGGTTTCCCATCGCGAAACAGTCTTATTGGTTACTCCGATTCGTTCACCCAACTGCTCTTGAGTCATGTTATTTTCCTTTCTCAGCTGCTTTAAAAATGCACCCACTTTTTTTGTATCCATCCTGGAGACCTCCTTTTCATTCTGATGAGCAAATCCTATCAGCAAGCAGTGAAAAAATCTTTACCACAAACAGCGAATACCGATAAATACGGGCATTTCCCATAATCAGCGACATCTTTTTCGTAATAAGTTCCAGTTAGTTCTGGTTCAGTTTCTCACCAACGATAGCCATCTCTTTGTGTTCTTCATCAGACTTCCTCCTTCCCGAAAATCAAATGATAATCAGCCAGCTGCGCTTCTAAACGAGCACATTCTTTCTCCAGCATTCCTCTGCCTTTATCCGTCAGGATATAGCTGCGGCGACGACCTTCAACTTTTGTTTCCCGTATCATCTCCGCTTCCAGAAACTGTTCCAGCAGAGTATAAAGTGTACCGGATCCAACGTTGACTCGCTGGTTTGTCATGGCAGGAACCCGATCCAGAATATCCATGCCGTAACATTCTTCTTTCAGGCAAAGCAAGGTATAAAACATCTGCTCTGTCAATGTTTGAAATTTTGCTCTTGGCACACAGCTCACCTCCGATTCTCGATTATCGAGTATTCTCTGATTTCATTATATCTCGAATATCGAGAATGTCAAGCGGCATAGATACGCATGTATTTCAAATCGACGCTTGCGGAGATTTGGCCAGAAGTCGTGTACAGAAGTAAATACAACTACAACAAAAAAGCAGATACATAATGTACCTGTTTTTTTGTACCAATAGAAAATGACCTGTATGGCAATCATCCTGCTCAAAAAATCCAGTACAGAAGTACGCCAGCCAGGCCTGATCCTGCCATAACCCACAAAGGGCTGCATTTCCATTTTCGCAATACGAAAAAGGCAATAAGAAAAATTACCGCCGCAATCCCATCAAAAGACTGCAGATTTTCCGGCAACACCCGTTGACCGTAAATTGCCAGAATCAGCAGAGAAATGCCTGCCGAAGCAATCATGGCAATCACTGCCGGACGCAAACCTGCCAGAACCCCCTGTACGATATTCATCCCCCGGAAGCGGTAGTAAAGATAAGCAAGTGTCATTACGATCACACAGGAGGGTAAGACACAACCTGTGGTGGCGACAATTGCTCCGGGTAAGCCGGCCACCTGAATCCCCACAAAGGTTGCAGAATTAATAGCTATGGGACCGGGAGTCATTTCCGCAATGGTCATAATATCCGCAAATTGGGTCATGGTCAGCCAGGGGTGAATGTCCACCACCTGATTCTGAATCAGCGGCATGGCTGCATATCCGCCGCCGATGCTGAACAGTCCGACCTGAATAAAACTCCAGAATAACTGCAGATAAATCATACTCCCTTTGCCTCCTTCAAAACCTTTTCCTGCCGCCATGTTTCCAGGGCTCCGATCACACCACATATCAAGATGACAACGATGATATTTACATTAAAAAACCGAACCGCCGCAAAAGAACCCAGGAGCACCAGCAGCGGAACAATTTTCTTCTGCTGAACAATAGTTTTCGCCATATTGATGACCACATCCAGAATCACAGCTGCCACGCCGCAGAGCATCCCTGCCATGGCCATGTTCACAATGGGATTATCCCGAAATGCCTTATAAAACATGGAAATTACAGAAATAATGACCAGCGGCGGCAAAACCGTTGCGAACACCGTCAGCAGTGCACCAAAGATACCCGCCACATGGTAACCCACTATAATGGAAGCGTTTACTGCAATCGCCCCCGGCGAAGATTGGGCAATGGCGGTAAGATCCATCATTTCCTCTTCTTCAATCCAGCCCAGTTCCTCCACAAAACGTTTGCGCATTAAGGGAATAATGACAAAACCACCGCCAAAGGTGCAGGCACTGAGTTTGAGGGTTGAAAAGAAAAGCTGCCTGTATTTTGAAATATCTGTATTCTTCAACTTAAAACGACCTCTCACAGTTTTTTCTTCATTATAACTCTTGTTTTTTTATAATGAAAATAGAAAATCTCCGTCATATGGCTGTTGTCCGGAACTTTTCCATTAGACAAATCTCCCCTTCAAGAGATAGATTCCCAATACAGCATTAAATACAACCGCTGAAAAAGTGCTGAATCTTTCAAACAGTCCAAATACTGCTTTCGGCAGCAAAGATGTACCAATGGGACCGATTATCATAGCCGCAAGACAGACAATTGCCCATACACTCAGCGATTTTATCTGTTCTTCTTTTGCCCCGATTGCAATCAGCACCAAAGACGCCAGGGAAAATACTACAACCAGTACGGTGACAACAAGATGCATCACATTCTGTGGATTTGATGCCGGTACACCATTTACCCATGGAAAAAGATTATATCCCACATTGCATACCCATTCCATGGCGGTAAAAAAATAGACACCTGCCTTTAATAATTTTGATTTGCATGCAGTGACACATACACATACCGCCATTATGGAAACCAATCCACACGGTCCGAATAATGCATTTAATTGTCCGGCAAGTTCTTCGGATGGTGCACCTTTCGCACACAAATCGCTTACTGCCATACTCATCCAGTCATAGCCCGGATACGCAAGCGGAGAAAATAATACCATTGCCGTATAGGACAACAGACTTATCACTCCGAATATTCCAAATCTTCTCAATCTTTTTTCTATCATATTTTTCATACCTCCTGAATCATCATTCTTTTTACCTGTTCATGCTTTTATCCGCCAAATATACTCTGCAGAATTCATCAATATATTGCTCCAGAATTCCCTGCGAATAATCACTGCCTGCCATACTGTCATCCATCCTGAAATCCAGGATCGCATGTACTCCCATGGCAAATGAAACCGCCGCCGCATCGATGTTCTCAAAGTATGCAACCTTTTTGGCCATAATTGCATAGAAAAGCTGCTTTGTTGCCCGGATCATGGTATTGGTCTCAGCAACCATAATTTCAGCTGCAATCGGATTCAATGTCTTCTCCGATATGATTACCTTGTAGAACATCTCCATCTGCGGATCATGGTTCATCCTGTCATAGGACAACACTGTCTTCATCAGGATTTCTTTTAAATCCTTCCCTTCAACAAAACTTCCGTAATCAAAATGACCAATCTCTCTGTTTTGATTCGCCTGTTTTCGCAGAAATAAATACATTTCGGAAATAATCTGTTCCTTTGAAGAAAAATGACTATACAACGATGATTTTTTTATACCGGCTTTCTCCGCAATTTGTGACATGGATACACTTCGAAGTCCATTCTCACAGGCAAGTTCCAGCGCAGCCATTATAATTTTTTCTTTGTTCATATCACCACGCCTTTCGGTAGCTATTATACGACCGAACGGTCGTATCTGTCAATTTCTATTTGCACTTGTTTCATCGAATACCTGTGTTCTGCCTCGATTTTTACGCCTTAACAAGTACGGCAAAAAGCCCGGAAATATGCAATTTTGTCTGCATATTCCGGGCTTAAATCACGGTTTTTCCTCTTCATAACTTATTAAAATACCTGACTGTCCAAAAAATTTATCCATTGCAGTGTTCCAGAATGAAGGCTGCCATTTCATCGATGCAGTCTTCGCACTGGGGATAAACGCCGGTGTTATCTATGTAGGCGTGTCCGAAGCCCTTATAGAGCACCATCCTGGTCTCTACGCCAGCTCGGTGGAGCTTTACACCGTATCCCAGGGTTTCCAGTTTCAGGAAATCATGCTCGCCAACGGTCAGGAAAGTAGGCGGGTTATTGGCCGGATCCCGAGTATAAGGGTTCAGGTAATCGTTTTTGGGGTCCTGAATACCCAGAATGGGTTCCAGTCCGTCGGTCATGCCGGCAAACATGCCAATCATTTTTTTCAGTCCCCGCTTTTGACTGGGAGCCATTTCAAAATGCTCCATACCGGGCTGATACAGTTCATCCTTCACACCCGCCATATTCAGTGTAGGATACAACAGAAGCTGGCCTTTCACCAGGTTTCCGGCATCCTCCCGGTCCCGGGTGGTGCAGTACTGGGTCAGGTTGCCCCCTGCGCTGTCACCTGCCACGAAAATATGATCCCGGTTGCCGCCAAAGGAAGCAGCATTCTCTCCGATCCATTGCAGAACCCGGTAACAGTCCTGATGACCAATAGGATAGGGATTCTCCGGAGCCAGCCGGTAATCCACAGACACGGCGCACAGACCGGACTTTGCCACGAACATCTTCACGGATTCCTCCACCACATCGGGAGAGCCACCGAAGAAGCCACCGCCGTGGATGTAATAGAGGACTGCTTTCCCGGTATCCTCCTTGTTGGCCTTGTAGATGCGCACAGGAATCTCATATCCATCCTCTGCTTTCACAGTGCGTTTTTCGATGCAGACAGCTTCTTCCACACAGGGAATACTCTTGATGCCATTGAACATTTTCCGCAGGTTGGCGATGCCCTTTTCCGAGGTGTCCATCTTCATCAGGAAAGAGGGCATCCAGGCCATCATTTTCAGGGTCTTTTTCTGATCCCTGTACAGTCGGGGATCCATAGCGCCTTTTTCATCACAGTCCGGCAGGTACTTCACCAAAACCGGAGCCCCATGATAGTCTTCCATTTTCTGCCGCTGTTTCAGAGCCTGAACCAGCTTGTCATCATATTGTTTGTTCATTGTAATTCTCCTTGCAATAACAACGGGTTTCTTCATCGCAGATCACATCGTCTTAATTCAATCATTTTTCAATCAGATCTTCCATCGTACATCCAAGAACTTTTGCAAGCCGATATATGGTATCCGCACTTGCCTTATTAATGTTTTTATTTCGTTGTTCATACATCTGAATCGAGCGAAGGCTGACTCCGGAACGTCTCGATAACTCTGCCTGAGTGAATCCAAAAGCGGTGCGGATACGCTTTAAGTTTATTTCAGAAAAATATTCCTTCATTCGTGAATCCATGATATCGACAAACTTTGTTATATCCGCCTCATGAAGAGTGTAATACATTTTCTGCAAATCCTCAAAAGAGATAACCGTGAAAATATCACTGTACTTTCTACCCGAATACCACTGATAAAAGGCAACTGCCCATCCAAGCCAGTATTCTCTGGAACGTCCGAAATGCTCCTGCGGTTCTATTTGAAGTTCCTGCCCTTTTGTTTCTGCAATGATCTCCACGACAATTTCAATGCCGCTTTTCCCTGCAATATAAGCCGGTTCTCCATTTTCCATCCGTTTACTTGCAGAACTTGCAATAAACATTTTCACAAAAGTGTTTCCTGGAATGTCACATGTATTAACTGCATAATCAAAGGCATCACCGAGTACCGACTGTGCCTTACTCAGATATATTTCTGGGTATGCGTGGATCATCGTTCTTAATGCCTCCTCTCATAATATCCTGTATATACAGTCCATCACTCTCTTCCTCAAGCATTTTCAGATAAAGCCGATTGGCTTCATCATCCCTGGCTTTACGAAGAACATAATATTGATCTTTTCCTGCAATATCAAATCCTTCATATTTCAGATTGTAAAAAGCAAATTTCGACTTAATAACAATTTGTTCGCCCAATTTTCCAAGTCTCATTGCATATGCAAGCTGCTCTATTGAAATACCATTGTTCAGGAAAGATTCTGCATAATCAAAATAAGAATCATCTGCACGATAACCTACAATCAAATCAAAAGCATTTACATTGATACTGAAGTTATCAATCAAATATCTTTTTGCTCTTCTGGCAACAGGCGTTTTGATAGAAAACAGACGATGTTCTATCAAAACAGCAATCCAGTTCAATATCGTGTACTCCGGACTGTTCAAATTCAAAATGTTCAGGTATTCGGTATCTAACGTATATCGATTGGAAAAGCCATCACGGAGGGAAGACACCGCCCATTCTTTTGCCAGATCCTCACTTGCAGTACAATAAAAACCAGGACCAAAATCATTATTCTTTCTTCCTTCACCAAAAGTCGGCTGTTCGACAATTTTTTCAGAACCGTGATATATCGTTATCCGTTTATTCATTTGCCTTCCCCCTTTCCATATACTATAAAAATATCACTACAGTGATAATAAGTCAATCGTTACTGAACTTTTTTATCACTGTAGTGATATTTAGGTTACTGCACTTGAATCAGAAAAAATCATCAAATACATCATCTGTGAGATAATTCATTCCGGTTTCCGGTTATCTTGTATACAGCCATCACCAATAATCCGATTAACACAAAGGTATCAATAAACAATATGACTGTCACATCTTCTGCGATTCCATTTACATAAAGAATGATGAATATTTCTATTGAAAAAGCGATGAAGCATAAATAGTTTGTAATATAATCTGTAATCGAATCGCTGTCAAAAATATTTATCCTGAGCCATCTCCAGATAAAAGGACGCAATAAAAACCGGATAACCATACAGGCAAGGGGAAAGGCAAAGATAAACTTTTTATCCACGAAAGAACTGACTGCACCGTTGCTCCACTGAACAGGAATTTCAGCAGGCAGATGGCCGAATGAACAGACCGCCGTTAATAAACAGGTGACCGTCAGTACTCCCCATGTAAAATTTCCTCCCCACATATAAAAAAAGCTTACGGAATCCAGGCTGATCATGTTTCTATTCTGGCTGCAATAGTCTTTTACATCCGTAACAAACCGTTCGATCTCCAGATTTTCATAATCAATTATTTCCCCGGAGGATAACATTTTTTCACACATTGCTTTTGCATTTTCCAGTTCGGATAATTGTTCCTCCAGATGCTGTCTTTGCTTTTTCACCACATCGTATAACGCAGCTTCCTTATTGGAAAGCCTGCGTATATCTTCCACCGATATGCCCAATGTTCTAAGGTATACAATCTTCTGAATGGTCTTAATATCTTCCTCTGAATACTCACGATACCCATTGTTTTCATTTCGTTCCGGGCTTATCAGCTTTTCCTTTTCATAAAATCGAATGTTGGACCGTGACAAACCGGTTACGCGCTCCGCTTCTTTTATCGTCATTTTTCAAAGCACCTCCCAATACTTTTTTCCTATACAACACCTCTTCTTCCACTGGCGAAAAGCGAATAATAATTAACCAGCCATTTCACTTGTCTGATTTTTATTGTTCGATGTACTAAGTATAAAGTATCAACAAGGTTTACAGTCAATGATTTTTTCGTTTTTTCGCATTAATCCCATAGCGGTTTCCATGAATAGCTGTCTTCGCTGATTTCCAGATCCTCTGCCAGCGTCAGATTTCGGATATCCTCCTTGTAATTCATGTTCAGTACCACACTATAATCGACATATTTTGAAAGCTTGCTTTTATCAAATACTGCTGTACAAATCCCATTTTCGTACTGTGAAACCACAGTCTGCCCCGGAGTGCTATTGCCATGGTTATACTGGTCATACAATGTTACTGTATAGATAATCTCCGGGTTTCCAATACTCGGTACAAAAGAACAGATCAGTTCCTGATTGTTTCCGTTGAAACGAACATTTGATGCTTCTATTGTATCCGGCAGCGAAACCCTGGATGCCTCTTCAGGAGACTCAGAAAAACTGCTTCCGAAATAGACTTTTCCCATCAGAAAACCAATACAGACAAGCAGCACCAGACAGACAGCTTTCCATCCAGTTGCCGCACGATGATTTCTGATGGCCAGCTGCTCATTGATTTTTGCCAGCTGCTCTGCAATTTCGTTCTGATTAACCTCTGAAGCAGAGATATTTCCCAGAAGTTCGTGAACCGGAATCTCGAATTCTTCCGAAATGCGTTGAAGTGTCTGTGCATCCGGAACGGAAAGTCCTTTCTCCCATTTTGATACGGTCTGTCTCACCACATGTAAACGAATGGCAAACGCTTCCTGGGTAAGACCATTCTGCTTTCTGATTTTTTTAATGTTTTCACTGAGCATAAAACTCCCTCCTTCTGGTATCTGGTATGCCCTTACTCTATCCCAGAAATGCGCAATTATCAAGCAACAGAGGATAACAAACGCGCAATTTCGCATAACAGAAGAGACCGCCATAAAACTTCATTCTTCTTTATTTTATCGTGATAACCTAGAAATAACAAGTAATTTTATGTCAACACGGATGCAGAGGCTTCCGCACCCGTACG
>JBJELP010000175.1:0-2300 GCA_051879215.1 Lachnospiraceae bacterium | reverse complement strand
TGCTGATCGGAGAATATGATTACGAGATGGATATGCAGGAAAAACAGGATGAAGTGCGGGAAGAACTGGAGGAAGAAATTGCAAAAGCCAAAGCTGAAAAGGCTGTTGCCGAAGCAAAAGCAGAGCAGGCCGAGGCAAAAGCAGAAGAGGCAGCGGCAGAAACAGAGAAAGCAAAACAGCTGCTTTGTTCCCTTGTTCAGAAAGGCATGCTTTCCGTCAGAGAAGCCGCCACAGAAATGGGTGTATCAGAAGAAACATTCCTGAAGTGGATTGAATAGCAGATCTATGAAATCCATTTGACATTTTCCTTTCTTTATGCTAATATGCAAGTATATACTTGCGTATAATACAGTATATATTCAAAGTAAAAACACCTTACCAAAACGTGCTGAAATTTCCTCGGCACGTTTTAAAATACACCATAAGCAAGTATATACTTGCATATAAAGGAGAAGCATATGAAAGTTAAGCAGATAAAGATTGATTTTCAGGTTACGCCGGAAGTAAAACGGTTTGTGTATGTGTATCTGATTCATACGGATAATGGATGTTTCTTAATTGATTCCGGAGTTGCCGGATGTGAGACGGAAATTGAGAGGGTTATCCAGGAAAGTGGCCATAAACCCGAAGAGGTAAAAGCTGTTTTTCTGACCCATGCTCATCCGGATCATATCGGTACTGCAAATTATTTTCGTGAAAAATACGGAGCACAGATTTATGCCAGTGAAGGAGAGCGTTCATGGATCGAAGATATCGATCTGCAGTTTGCACAGCGTCCGATTCCAAATTTCTATCATTTGGCAGGGCAGTCCACGCCTGTGGATCATGTGGTGAAAGGTGGGGATAGGATTTCATTATCGGATGACATCCATATTGAGGTAATCGCAACGCCAGGTCATTCAGCGGATGAGTTGTCCTATCGGGTAGGAGATATGGTGTTTATTGGAGATGCAGTGCCGGTACGGGGGGATATTCCGATTTTTATTCACTTACAGAATACAAGGCATTCCCTGGAGATTCTGGAAAATCTGTCTGGTGTGGAGACGTTTTATCCTGCATGGGACAAAGAGTATTCTCTCGAAACCATGCGATTGAAAATTACTGAAGCAAAAGAACTGATTCATGAACTGGAGAAATGTGTCTGTGATGCAGAGCAGGGGGCTGACCGGAGGTTGGACCTGCCTGTTCTGGTGAATCATGTTTGTGAAATGCTGCATATGCCTATGTTGAAAACCAATCCGCTGTTTGCCAGAACTGTGGATTGCTGCAGAAAGAAATAAGAACAGGAGGTGTTAGCAGATGGCTTGTTATTTTATTGTGGATACTTATATAGACGGGGATGCCGGAAGAGGATTGTATGATGAGTATATCAGGGAAGTAAAGCCCATTGTGGAGGGGTTCGGCGGGGAATATCTGGTTCGAACGGAACAGATTATTTCCCTTCATCCGGAAAGAACCCCTCAACGTGTCATTATCATCCGTTTTCCTTCCAGACAGTCACTGGATGATTGCTTTGCATCGGATGACTATCGTAAAATCATGCATAAGAGAATCGACAGTGTGGATGCCAGAGCGTTGATTGTGGAATAGGCGCCGTGTGATTCACCCTTTCACAGAGCCTTTTACCATACCGGAGATTAAATATTTTCTGAATATGACTGCGCATAAAGCCGGTGGAATCAGGGCGATGAGTCCGGCGGCGGCGATGAGTCCGTAATCAACACTGTCCTTTGTCACAAATTCGGATACGACGATTGCCATTGGCTTTGTGTTCATGGAGGATGCCAGAATAAGCGGAATCTGGAACTGGCTCCATGTGTTTAAGAACATAATCAAAGATACGGACAGCACGATGGGCTTTGACAATGGCAGGATGATTTTGAAAAAGGCAGATAATGGATCGCATCCATCGATCATGGCGGCTTCTTCCAGTTCCTTCGGTATGGTGGAAAAGTAATTGGATATCATCCATACAGCCATGGGGAGATAGGAACTGACATATACGACGCATAACCAGAACATGTTGTCCAGCATATCTCCAGAGGCAAACATTTTGTACAATGGGATGATGGTGGCCATGACAGGAATGACGATGGTGATCAATAAGGTGTTTTTAATGATTCTTCGTCCCGGAAATTCCATTCGGCTCAGTGCATAGGCGCTCATCATGGAGATGGGCATTCCGATGCTGATGGTGATGACGACGGCTTTTAATGAATTTTTCAGACCGGTAAAGTATGCTGCACTTCTTCGTCCCCCTGAAAATAAATTCTGGAAATTGCTCCAGGTGACATATTCCG
>JBJELP010000174.1:0-2306 GCA_051879215.1 Lachnospiraceae bacterium | reverse complement strand
CCTGTTTTTGGATATTTGAAACTGTTTAACATCTCATATATCCAAAACTGCTGTGATAATGCCGGCAGACTTGGAGACCAACCGGATCATTTGTATATTTCTTTCGGAATAAAGTTTCTTTTATCCATTTTCTGAAATTTTTCAATACTATTCAAATCGACGCTTGCGGAGATTTGGCGCCGGATTCGGTTTCGAAGCATACATTTTCCTATTCGAATCCGTGCGGCAGTCTTCGCTCCGCTTCGGTCGGCTCTTATGTGGTTCCCCGAACCACCCGCCCCGCGGAGTGTTTATCTCAGTCCGAAAATGTACTCTCACTGAGATAAGTTTATTATTACTCATCACCTATAGAGGTGAGAGTCTTCTCTGACTGATATAAAAAAACAACGGTGTCAGTCTATGATATACAATGCTATCTTCTCAGCCTGTTCACCGTTGTTTACTTCTTTATCAGTCGCTTTCGCTGCACTTTGTTAACGCCAGTGCTCCTGTGCGGGCACATTCCACGATGCTGATGGACTGAAGCATGGTAATCAGCATTTTGGTTCGCTCGGGCGTGTCACAAATCTGCAGAATCATAAGGTTTTTGGATGTGTCGACAATGTCGGCTTTCATGATCTGTGCAATTTCAATGACATCCTTACGGTTGTCTTTGTTGTACTTTACTTTTACAAGCATCAGTTCTCTTGTGATACTTTTCTCTTCACCAAATGTTTTTACTTTTATGATGTCAATTTTCTTATTTAACTGCTTTTCAATCTGTTCAATAATATTCTCCGAACCGCTGCTGACAATTGTCATGCAGGAGATTTCCGGATCATCGGTTTCGCCTACTGCCAGGCTTTCAATATTGTATGCTCTTCTGGAAAAAAGACCTGCTACTTTATTCAGTACACCGGCACGGTTTTCCACCAGAATAGAATAAATTCTTTTCATAATATTCTCCTTTTTTATCCGCGTAATCGGTTTTTGAATCAGTTAACCAGATCGAATGGATCCAGAATGCATTCCATCAGTACCGGTCCGTCTGTATTCAGGAACTGATCCAGCTGTTCATCAATATGGTCCATGTTTTCCATTCTGATAAACGGAATGTCATATGCTGCTGCGATGTACTCCAGCCTGGGACTTCCTGAAAGATCAATCATGGAGTAATCATCGTGATATTGATAATGCTGGTACTCCCTTACCATGCCGAGAACACCGTTCACCAGAACAACAATTTTAACAGGAATATTGTGCTGTTTGATCGTAGCCAGTTCCATCATGGACATCTGGAAGGATCCGTCACCGCATACGGCTACGACCTGTTTTTCCGGATTTACCGCACGGGCGCCCATGGCTGCGGGGATCGAATATCCCATGGTACCCATACCGCCGGATGTCAGAAATCGTCCTTTTTTAATAACGGAATATCTGCAGGACCAGATCTGATTCTGACCCACATCGGCCACATATACTGCATCTTCTTCCATTTTGTTGCAAAGAGTTTCCACCAGTTTTTCCGGATCGACAAAATCCGGATTAGGATTTCTATGATAATTCAGTTCTTTTTTGTAGGTATGCATCTGTTCAATCCATTCATCGCGGCGCATGGAGGCAAAATCTGCTTTCAGAAAATCTGCCAGTACATGCTTTGCATCGCCAACCAGAGGAATGCTGGCGTCAGCATTTTTACCGATTTCGGCCGGATCGACGTCAATATGTACCACTACTTTATGCTTTGTAATCAGGGAAGGCTGCTGTACGGCACGGTCTGCAAACCGACAGCCGATTACAATAAGAAGATCTGCTTCATTAATTGCCTTATTAGCATAACGACGGCCGTTGTTGCCAACCATACCCAGATTCAGACGATGGCTGCTGGGAACTGCGTCAATCGCCATCATGGTTGAAGCAACCGGAATGTCGAATTTCTCAGCAAATGCCAGCAATTCTTCTCTCGCATCACTGAGAAGCACACCACCGCCTGCCATAATGACAGGTTTTTTGGATTTCACCACTTCATCCAGAACTTTACGGATCTGTACCGCATGCCCCTTTACAGTGGGTTTATAAGTTCGCAGTTTTACAGACTCCGGATAGGTAAAGCCATCCATTTCAGCCAGCTGAACATCCATGGGTACATCGATCAGCACCGGACCACGGCGGCCTGTGCTGGCAATGTAAAATGCTTCTTTGAATACTCTGGGAAGATCCTCCACATGTTTTACCAGATAACTGTATTTTACAAATGATTCCGCTGCTCCGGTCACATCGGCTTCCTGGAATACATCCCGACCGATCAGTTCGGTTTTTACCTGTCC
>JBJELP010000173.1:0-2306 GCA_051879215.1 Lachnospiraceae bacterium | reverse complement strand
CTAATCTCGCAGGGCCGAAACCTGCGAGATTACCCCTTCCATACAGGATCTTTCGATAAGACCTTCTAAAGACTCAGGCGAATGTACCCTTTAGGTGGATATATCTGTACTGGCTGAAACGGAAACTGGACACAAAGCAGGAATTACTCTATTTCAAACCGTTATCCACATCACAGATCACTGAACAATGATCTATTATTCGTTTTTGGAATGATAGAAAATCATTAGTAATTGGACATGATATGGTTCATATGATACTATGTTCTCAGTTAAAACGCTATTATGAGAATACATTACAAATATATCCTGTGCCTTCCAACACGCAAGCCGTTTGGCAGGCTGAAAAGAGAATGGGGTGCAAATCCCCGCACACAACGGTGCTGTAAGTATCGAGATTCTGTTCGCGTCGGTGCAAGCCGGTCATTGGGGAAACCTGAGAAGGCAGCGGCAGCAATTGTTTGAGATACAAGTCAGAAGAACTGCAGGATATCATATTTACGTGCTGAAGTTGTAATTGTACGTGTATCAATCCGTCGTGAGAAAACGTTTGCGGCAGTCATGATTTCTGAAAAGGAATCGCTGACTGCCTTTTTTGTTTGCATATATCCGTTAAAATTCCTATTATTGGAAATCTATCCTTTTTATAAGGGAGCAAAAACAGAAAGGTTTATTATGAAAAAAGAATTCGATTTAACAAAAGGAAGTATCCCAAACGTATTGACTGCATTTATTGTGCCCATAATACTGGGCAGTCTGATCCAGCAGTTATATACGACGGCTGATGCAGTAATTGTAGGACAGTTTGCAGGAAAAGCCGGACTTGCCGCCATTGATTCTGTACATACGTTGTTTAAATTTCCCATAAACTTCATGAATGGTCTTTCAGCAGGTGCCACCATTCTGATATCCGGTTATTATGGGGCGAAGGATGAAAAGAGTCTGCGCTGCTGCGTTCGAACTGCCAATACGCTGGCGCTGGTATTAGGTGGTATCTGCGCCATTGCCGGTGTTCTGTTTACACCTCAGCTTTTGGATATTATGGCGGTACCTCAGGATATCTATCCTCAGACCCTCATTTATTGTCGGATTTATTTCGGAGGCATCTGGGCTATGGTACTTTACAATATGATGTCCGGTATCCTTCGGTCCTTTGGTGATTCCAGGCGGCCGCTGACAGCGCTGATCTTCAGTTCGGTTATCAATATTGCAGGTGACTATCTGCTGGTTGGAATCTTTCAGATGGGAGTTCAGGGTGCCGCCATTGCAACCATTGCGGCGCAGATGGTCAGCGTGATTCTGGTCAGCCGGATGCTGCAGAAAATGGAACGCATTTCGGAAGGAAAGTCTGTGATTCATGTTCACTTTTGTAAAGAGCATATGACTATCATGGTAAAAACCGGTATTCCACTGGCATTGCAGGCAATTCTTTTTCCAATCGCCAATTCTATTGTACAGGCCAGTGTCAACGGAATGGGAACGGACAGCATTGCTGCCTGGGGCATTTGTGACAAGATGAATCTGCTGATCTGGCTGATTGCCGATTCCATGAGTCCTGCTCTGACCACTTATACTGCCCAGAATCTGGGAGCGAAGCAGATGGGTCGTGTAAAGAAAGGTGTGTTTTTTGGAACCGGAATGTCCGCAGGTGCAGTAGCACTGGTGAGTCTGGTTCTTTATCTGGGGGCGGGAATCATTGGCGGCTGGTTTGTCCCGGCTTCTGACCGGGGGGCTGTTATCCCTCTGGTGATTCAATATACCCACATGATGGCGCCATTCTTTATTTTTTACGCAATGGCAGAAGCCTTCAGCGGTGCGTGCTGCGGTATGGGTGATACGCTGAAACCTATGGTGACTACTTTGGTAACGGTATGTCTTCTGCGGGTTTTTTGCATTTTCTTTGTTTTGCCGGAATTCCATACGATGGAATGCATCGTGTATATCTACATTGCTTCCTGGATAGCAGCAGGCCTGGCATTTACAGGAATGTATGTCCACAAGCAAAGAAAGCTGGGAAAAACAGTACAATAGTTTACTTTTCGCAGATAAATGGGAATAACTGCAATTTCCCTATATCGAATGTAGTTATAAGAGTTTTTATTCTGCCGGTCTGTTATGGAGTTATCGGAATACAAATCCGGTCGGCATATACAATCGTCGGAATTTAGCTAAATATTATGATACCAGGGTCAAAAGGTCATGCTGTTCATGCTTGCATGAAAAAGCATGACTTTGGGACCCGCAAAACATGAGAAAGTAGCCATTTTTCGTAGAAAAATGAGCGGATTTCGAATGTTTTCAGGATTTCG
>JBJELP010000172.1:0-9913 GCA_051879215.1 Lachnospiraceae bacterium | reverse complement strand
TCTCCTGTTTTGAAAAAATGGGGATTCAGATTGAAAATACCGGTAGCTCTGTTCTTGTTCACGGAAACGGTCTTCACGGTCTGAAGGCACCGGAACAGATACTGGACTGCGGAAACAGCGGCACGACAACCCGACTGATTTCCGGTATTCTTGCCGGTCAGAACTTCAGCTGTACCCTTACAGGTGATGATTCCATTCAGAAAAGACCCATGAAGCGAATTATGGAACCCCTTTCCATGATGGGAGCTCAGATTTCCAGCGTCCGAAGCAATGGCTGTGCCCCGCTTCAGATTACCGGTTCTCCCTTACACGGAATCCATTATACATCGAAAGTGGCTTCCGCCCAGGTCAAGTCTTCCATACTGCTGGCCGGTCTGTATGCCGATGGCGAAACCTCCGTTACAGAACCTGCCCTTTCCAGAAATCATTCGGAAATCATGCTGAAGTATTTTGGAGCAGATATCCGTTCGGAGGGATGTACAGCCTCCATCCGTCCTGCTGAAGAGTTATACGGTCAGAAGATCACCGTGCCCGGCGATATTTCATCTGCTGCCTATTTCATTGCGGCAGCCCTGATTGTTCCCGGATCGGAAGTTCTCATCAAAAATGTAGGCATCAACCCCACCAGAGACGGTATGCTGCGGGTATGCAGGGAAATGGGTGCGGATATGGAACTTCTGAACCCTGTCTATGACGATGGAGAACCCCGGGCCGATCTCCTGGTTCGTCACAGCCATCTGAAAGCCATGGAAATCAAAGGTGACCTGATTCCGACTCTGATTGATGAAATTCCCGTTATTGCTGTGATGGCATGTGCTGCAGAGGGTAATACAGTCATCAGAGATGCGGCAGAACTGCGGGTGAAAGAATCAGACCGCATCCTTACAGTTGCCAATAATCTGCGTGCACTGGGTGCTGATGTGGATGAGCTGGATGACGGTCTTGTGATTTACGGCGGCAAGCCATTAACCGGCGGTATCATTGAAAGTTATATGGACCATCGTATCGCCATGAGTTTTGCAGTCGGTTCTCTGATTGCAAATGGGGAGACTGAGATTCGAAATGCAGCCTGCGTCAATATCTCGTACCCTTCCTTCTATGAAGATCTGGAAAAACTGAAGCATTAAACAGGTATATGCAAACAGGTATATGAAGTAATCATCTCCTGTCCATCTGTATCCTTAAGATATACAAATGGACAGGAGATTTTTGCATCTGGACACTTTTGGTGAAGTCAGCTCTGCTCTGAACCGGGTCAGCGAATAGAAATTGACAGATATATTCTTTCCATGTTATAATTCATATAAATGTACTAGGAAAAGTGTGGCAAAAAACAGAAAATAATATATACAAATATGTTACGGAGGGGTTATGTTGAACGGGATTCATTTAGCAGAAAAACTAATCAGAAATCATGAACTATCCAGGGAAGAATATGTGGAACTGCTGGAACAGTATCAGAATCAGGATATTGTGAAGCTGCTGGCCGATGAAGCTGTCAGACTGAGAAAACAGTATTATGGGGATAAAGTATATACACGGGGATTGATTGAATTTACCAATTACTGCAAAAACAACTGTTATTACTGTGGAATCCGTGCCGGAAACCGCAATGCGGTCCGGTATCGTCTGACCGAAGAGGAGATTCTTTCCTGCTGTGAAGAAGGATACCGTCTTGGTTTTCATACTTTTGTTCTTCAGGGCGGCGAAGATCCGTATTTTACAGATGACAGGATGGTGGAAATTATCCGCAGTATAAAAACCCGTTTTCCTGACTGTGCCCTGACTTTATCAATCGGTGAAAAATCCGAGGAAAGTTACCGCCGCTTCCGGGAAGCCGGGGCAGACCGGTATCTTCTGAGACATGAAACGGCCAATGATGAGCATTACCGAAAACTTCATCCTGAAAGTATGAGTCTCGCAGCAAGAAAACAGTGCCTGTATACACTGAAAAAGCTGGGATTCCAGACAGGTGCCGGGTTCATGGTGGGTTCTCCGGGGCAGACCTATCACCATATCGCAGAAGATCTGATTTTTCTGAAAGATCTGAAACCGCAGATGGTGGGAATCGGTCCCTTCATTCCACACCATGATACGATATTTGCAAAGGAAAGCGCAGGCAGTGTGGAGATGACTCTGTTTTTGCTTTCCATCATCCGTATCATCCTTCCGCAGGTACTGCTCCCTGCAACCACAGCTCTCGGAACCATGGATCCTCAGGGCAGAGAAAAGGGACTGCAGGCAGGAGCCAATGTGGTCATGCCGAATCTTTCACCGGTAAAAAACAGAAAACAGTACGAGCTTTATGACAACAAAATCTGTATCGGAGAAGAAGCGGCCCAGTGCTGGGGATGTCTTTCCCTTCGGGTGGAAAAGGCCGGTTATCATCTGGTAAGTGACCGGGGCGATGCAGTATAAAGAACGGAACGTCTGGCTGCTATAAACGAAAAAACATACAGATATACCCCCTTCAACGGTCTGCAATCTACTTTGTATAATCAACAAATTCAGATCGTATCCCGTTGAAGGGGGTATATTTCATACATACTTTATTCTACTAAATCGCACATCAGGATACACACTTCATCTCCAGCATGATCTTGTTGGTTCTTGTCACAAACTCAGCCATTCTTTCAGGGCTCAGGCTGCCATGTTTTAACAGAGCCATATCATAAAGCTGTGCACAGATATCAGCTGTATTGGCAGCTTCTTCATTCTTCATGATATAATCCACCAGCGGATGGTTTGCATTGAGAACCAGCTTCAGGTCCTTGCCGCCGAACATGGATGCGTCCATGCCGTACATCTTCATCATATCCTGCATTCTGCGGCCTTCTTCTGAGAAAGTGATTACAGATGCCACATCAGCATCTTTCAGCTTTTCAACAGCAATTTCCACGGTTTCTTCCGGCATAACCTTCTTGAACAGTTCACCCATGGCCTTGGTGGCTTCTTCCAGTGATTTCTTCTGTTCTTCATCGGTTTCATCTTTAAAGATATCGTTCAGATCGGAATCAACACGGATGAATTTCAGACCTTCATTTGCCTGTTCCAGATGCTGAATATAAGGAGTATCAATCTTCTGGTTCAGTACAACCACTTCAATTTCTTCATTTGTAAACATGGTAATGTACTGAGCCTGTGCTTTGGTATCATCTGTATAGAATACCTTATTCTCGTATTTCTCTTTATTCTTTTCCAGCTCATCTGCCAGTGTGACAAATTTTCCTTCTGTTGTATGGTACAGCATGAAGTCTTTCATCTTCTTATCGAATTTTTCATCTCTCAGGCAGCCATACTTGATGAAAGGATTGATATCATCCCAGTATTTTTCATAATTTTCACGGTCCACCTTGCACATACCGGACAGCTTGTCTGCAACCTTTTTGGTGATGTAATCAGAAATCTTCTTTACAAAACCATCGTTCTGCAGTGCACTTCTGGATACATTCAGAGGCAGATCAGGACAGTCGATCACGCCCTTCAGCAGCATCAGGAATTCGGGAATGACCTCTTTGATATTGTCTGCAATAAATACCTGATTGTTGTACAGCTTGATTACACCTTCTGCAGATTCATATTCGATATTGATCTTGGGGAAATACAGAATACCTTTCAGCTTGAAAGGATAGTCCATATTCAGATGAATCCAGAACAGAGGCTCCTTATAGTCATGGAATACTTTTCTGTAAAAATCTCTGTATTCTTCATCGGTACAGTCGTTGGGATGTTTGTTCCATAAAGGATTGGTTTCATTGACGGGAACCGGTCTCTTCTGAATCTTTGCCTTATTCTGAGCCGGTCTGATTTCAACCAGTTCTTTGGTTCCGTCTTCTTTTTCCACTTCTTCTGTTTCAGCATCTTCGGTAAACCGTTCCACAACCACGTCGGTATCCAGCACTTCATCTTCATTGATGGTTTCCGTTTCCGGCTCTTTTCCTATTACCTCCAGATAAATTTCGGAAGGCATAAAGGAACAGTATTTTTCAAGGACTTCCTTTGCACGGTATTCGTTGCAGAACTCATAGCTGTCTTCGTTGAGATACAGTTTGATGGATGTACCAATTTCCGCTTTATCGCCTGCGCTCATTTCAAAATCCACACCGGCTTCGGATTCCCAGTGAACAGCCTCTGAACCTTCTTTACAGGAAAGGGTATCAATTGTCACTTTATCTGCAACCATAAATGCAGAATAGAATCCAAGACCGAAATGACCGATGATCTGATCTTCATTTGTCTTATCCTTATATTTTTCCAGGAAATCAGCTGCACCGGAAAAAGCGATCTGGTTAATGTACTCATCCACTTCCTCAAAGGTCATACCAATACCATTATCGGAAACTGTGATTGACTTTTCTTCTGCATCAACGGCAACAGTAACTTTTGCTTTATAATCTTCAGGGAATGTATACTCTCCCATGACTTCCAGCTTTTTCAGCTTTGTAATTGCGTCGCACGCATTGGAAACGAGTTCACGATAGAAAATATCATGATCTGAATACAGCCACTTTTTGATAATAGGGAAAATGTTTTCGCTGTTAATTGTTAAATTACCTGACTTTACTGCCATGTCCTTCACTCCAATTCTCATATATTTCAAATTTGCTCCATCGAATACGGATGATGGAATATTCAATTTCGATGCAACACAGTTATCATAATACCGTATGATTCATTTGTCAAGGAAAAATTAGCACTCATTTTAGGTGAGTGCTAATAATTTGTTTTTGTTCAGAGCCAGGCCGATTTACAATAAAGATACGACGGATGCTTGCATTCATATGCACTGTCCCTATGCTACTCCATGGCAGTATTGTATATATCAAAAAAATCAGCCTCAGAAGGAACCTTCAATTCGCTGATGGAAATGGAATCCCATACTTTCTGATTGATCTGTGCAGTCACTGAATCCATAAAGGACTGGTACTCCTGATTGAAATAGTCTTCTTTTTTCTGTCGGATTATTTCATTTTTATACTTCAATGTCCCTTCTCTGTCATAATCGTTTACACATTGAATGATATAATATCCATCGGAGGCTTCCAGTACATCACTGACTGTCCCCTGATTCATGGAAAATATTTTATCCCGAATTTCACCGGGCATCTGATTTCTTGATATTTTCCGCTTTATACTGCCGCTTTCATTCACCTTTTCCGCATAAGATAGAAAATCCTCTGCTGCCGCAGCCTCAGCTCTGACCTGAGAAGCATATACATATCTGTCTTCTCCATTTTTCGCAATAAAAATCACCGCTAATTCCATCACCCTGGCTTCGCTGTCGGATATTTCAAGATTCAGATTCGCGGTCATGTAATCCAGAAGACGATTATAGTAGTAATATGCATGGAAAATATCCTGAATTTCTTCCTGATCGATTCCCATTTCTTCTTTTTCTGATTCCGTCAGCGCCTGATAATACGTATCTGCTGCCTGCTTCAGTTTTCTGTTATCTTCTGCAGAAATTACAATTCCGTTTTCTTCTGCCATCAGTTTCATGGTTTTCAATCGTGCAAGATAATCCAGCATTGTTTTTTTCATTGTTGTATCAAAAGTACCCTCTTCGGTTTTCACTGACCAGATTTCCGATCCATAGATTTCTTCAATCAGCTTTTTCTGTGCTGCAATCAGGATATTTGCTTCGGATACCGAACAGATTTCATCGCCGATTTTAAACAATTCGGAATCAGACATGGGTTTGACAATCTGTATTTCCTTTTTTTTATTATCCTCTTTGTGACAACCGATAAAGAAAACTGCACTTCCCGCTAAAATCATCACTGTTAAAAAAATCCATTTTACACAGCAAATCTTATTATCTGTTTTCATCATAGGCAAATTCCTCTATTTCAAGATGATTTGACTTCAAGGTCTGATACAGACGTCCCAAAGGCAAGCCGACCACATTGTGATAATCTCCTTCAATTTTTTCAATATATCGCATTCCGATTCCCTGTATTGCATAGGAACCAGCCTTATCATCGCACTCTCCCGTGTTTACGTAAAAGCGGATTTCTTCCTCAGACATGGGATAAAAATACACATTTGTTTTTTCTGCTGATACTGCACTTTGTATCTGATTCTGATCATCCAGCCATATCAGGGAAAAACCGGTATAGACACTGTGGCATTTTCCCTGAAGATTTCTGAGTGTATCTGCTGCATCTTCCCGGTCAGCTGGTTTTCCAAGAATAGTATGATCATATACCACCACGGTATCTGCTCCCAGGACAAGCAGATTATCTGAATTTCCTTCTGTTTTCTTTAATAATTCCATACAGGCAGCTGCTTTTCGGCCGGCAAGAATCTGAACCATTTCTTCCGGATTGCGATTTTCCAGGCTTTCATCTGCATCAACAGGAAGAACCTGAAAAGAAAATCCTGCCTGAGACAAAATTTCCTTTCTTCTGGGAGAACCCGAAGCAAGCACCAATTTCTTTTTCATGTTTTCTCCAATCCTCAGTCTTTTGACATAATCAGCAGCAGTTCCCCGGATTTTATCCCTATTTCTGCCTGTTCCGCTGTAATTTCATTGCTTACACCAAGACTGTTTCCTTTTACGAAAGTATAATTTTCCAGCGGATATTTCAATCCTTTTAATGTTACACCGGTTACTTTGTCTGAATAGGGAATCAGTGACAGATATTTGCCAAAGGAATTCTCTTTTCGAACAATTGTATCGGAATCAATCATTGTAATCCGGTTATGACCATCCATCAGCCAGCAGGGAATTTTTTTCCGCATGGGTATTTCCAGCAATCCCATATTGGCAAAGGTATGATCCAGTCTGGTTCCCGTGGCACCAAAAATATGAATTTCTTCTGCTCCCGTTTCCAGGGCCAGACGAATGGCCAGTTCCGTATCAGTCTCATCCTTTTCCGGAGGATGCTGTTCCCAGCGAATTCCCTCTATGGATTGAAAATACCTGTACACATCCGGATCAACAGAATCAAAATCTCCAACACAGTAATCCGGTATGATTTCCAGTTTTTTTGCTGCATTCATACCGCCATCCACTGCTATCACTGCTGCATAGCAGGTTTTTTTCATAAAAACAGAGGCAGACGGGAAATCCACGCTGCCTCCTGTTAAGATCAGATATCGCCTCAATGTATATCTCCCCTAAAACTGTTTCATAATTTCATGGAATGCACGAACATTAGCTGCTGCATCATTTTTAAAGACTGCAGATCCTGCCACCAGAATATCAGCGCCTGCCTCCATCAGCATGGCACAGTTATCCAGTGTAACACCGCCATCCAGTTCAATCAACGTACTGCTGTTGCGTTCTGTTATCATCTTTTTCAATTCTTTTAGTTTGTTAACAGAATAGGGAATGAACTTCTGATTACCGAATCCGGGGTTCACTGTCATGAGCATAACAATATCAGCCAGATCAAGCACCCACTCAATCGCACTGAGGGGAGTGGCAGGGTTTAAAACAACACCTGCTTTCAGTCCCAGATCATGTATCTGATTCAGATTACGATCCAGATGTGTGCATGCTTCTGCATGTATGCTGATAATATCTGCACCGGCATCGGCAAAATCTCTGACATATCTGCCCGGATCTTCAATCATCAGATGTACATCAAATACTTTGTCACTATATGGACGAATCTTTTTGATCACAGGTGCTCCAAAAGTAATATTGGGAACAAACATGCCATCCATGACATCAAGATGGATGTATTCTGCTCCTGCCTCACTCACAAGGCGTACTTCTTCCCCCAGCTTCGAAAAATCTGCGGATAATACGGATGGTGCAAGATATTTCATCGTTTTTCTCCCTTTCTGTTCCATACACAGAATCAAAAAAGTTCTGCTAATAGGTTTTCTTTTGTTTCAATTCTTCATACAGATAACAGTATGAATCATATCGTTCTTTTGCAATCATTTTTTGCTTTACAGCACTTTTCACGGAACAATCCGGTTCCGATACATGAACACATCCCTGAAATCTGCAGTTTCCTTCATAGGCATCAAATTCCGGATAAAAAAAACGCAGTTCTTTGTATGAAATATCTTTCAGCATCATGGAACTGAAGCCTGGTGTGTCCATCAGATATGTCAGCTCTTCTTTTCTGTCAGTCGATTCGGTTTCATCCGAAAAGTCCACATAAAACAACTGTGCATGTCTGGTTGTATGCCTGCCTCTGCCGATTTTTTCACTGACTGTTCCGGTCTGCATTGCATCTTCTGCGCAGAAATAATTCAGAAATGAAGATTTCCCTGCACCGGATGGTCCTGCAAGAACAGTGGTACGTCCCTTCAGTTTCTCCTTCAGAACATCCAGCCCTTTCTTCTGATCAACACTGATAAAATACAGTTCTGCTGCATTCTGATAAATGTTTCTTAACCGTTCGATTTCCTCTTCGGAAACCAGATCCGTTTTATTAAAACATAGAATCACAGGAAGATTCATGGTATTCATGGTGATCAGAAATTTATCCAGCAGAATATAATTGGGATCGGGATTTCTGGCTGCAAATAATACCACTGCCTGATCGACATTGGCAGAAGCCGGACGAAAGAGTTCTGATTTCCTTGGATATATTTCGATCAGATTTCCCTTTTTTTCACCTTCATCCAGAATATCGATCCGCACCAGATCACCGACCAGCGGTTTGATCATTTTATTGCGAAAAATACCTTTTGCCCGGCACTCATAAATAGTTCCATCTGAAAGATGAACATAGTAAAATCCACCTACACCTCTTATAATTCTGCCGGAAGCAGTTTTATTCATTCTCATCCTTTCCGGAACCGATTTGCTGGCTGATCACTACACTCGATTCCCCTTTATCATTCTGATTCTCCAGTGCGTTGCTTTCCGTTGTGGCATCCGATCCGGGTTTTTCTGTTTCAGCAGGTTCCGGTCCAAGACTGATGACCAGATCAACAGCTTCCCCCTGTTCCAGTTCAGTTCCGCTTTCCGGACTCTGCCGGATAACCGTGCCAGCCGGTGAGTCGCTGTGTTCCTGTTTCACATTTCCCAACTCCAGACCGGCATCTTTCAGAATTTTAACCGCATCTTCCTGGCTGTAATGAAGGAGAGAAGGTACCTTGACCTTTTTCTGCTCTTTACCAAGACTGATAACATATTCGATTTCAGAACCTTCTTCCAGTTTGGAACCAGGTTCCTGTTTCTGACTGATGACACTGTCTTTTGGAACGGTATCATCATATTCAAAACTGGGATTTGCAACAAATCCTGCTGTTTCAACCATGAATTTAGCCATTTCGGAAGAACGGTTCAGCAGATTGGGAACCTTCTGCATCCGGACGATTTCTCCGCTGCTGATAAGCAATGTAATCGTACTTCCGACCGCAACTTCTTCCCGGATACCTGGCTCACAGTCAAACACCTGACCAAACTCCACTTCATCTGAACTGCCTTCCTGAAAGCGAACAACCAGTCCCATATCCGTCAGCACTTTTTCAGCTGCATCCTTTTCCATGCCAATAATGGTTTCCGGAATCGGAATCGTATCCTTTCCGCTGCTGACATACAATGTAATCATACTATGTTTGGTCACAACGGTACCTTCTTCTTCTGAGGCAGAAATAACATAACCGATTTCCACTTTATCATCGGATTTTGTCTCAATCCGACATCCCAGTTCACTGTCATTCAATATCTCTTCAGCCTCTTCCTGGAGATAACCGACAACCTTCGGCATATAGACTTCGTTACTGCCCAGAACTGCTTCCCCGCTTTCGGATACTTCGGTTGATCGGGGAAAAAGATGCAGTGCTTTTCCAATCAGAATCCCTCCGATCAGAAGAACAAGAATCAACGCTCCGACACCGATGCCCAGAACGATTTTTTCTATTTTTCCTTCTTTTTCCTCTTCCTTTTCCTCTTCCTCGGTTTCTTCAAGGCCCATCTGATAATCTTCTTCTTCCTTTG
>JBJELP010000171.1:0-9964 GCA_051879215.1 Lachnospiraceae bacterium | reverse complement strand
GGATTTCACACCTGATTCTGCTTCCCGCATAAGATATATGAAATGGAACGAAAAAAGGCCATGATACTGACTGCAGGGTAAAGTCAGTACCATGACCTCTTTTTCAAATCGACACTTGTGGAGCGTATAATCTTTCAGAACCATCCATGCACTTCACATGCTTTATAGATGCCATCCTCCACATTTTTATACGCCACATAGTCTGCTTTTGCTTTTAAAGCATCGCATCCATTGCCCATGGCTACGCAGTAGAACTGTTCATCAAACATAACCAGATCGTTGTAATCATCACCGAACACCACTACGTCTGAAGGCGTTCCGCCGGCGTATTTCAGCATTCTGAGAATACCTTCCTTTTTTTCATCGGGCTGGAACATCAGATACGGTTTTTCAAAACGGAGATGGCCCAGGGTGTTTTTCAGAGTAAAACGTTCTTCCTCTTCCTCCGGGATGGAAACATACATTTTGTAAATCACTCCGCCTTCTGCCGGATCAAAGTTCTCATCCACAATATAAGTGGTGGGTTCTTTACGCATGCCCGCCTGCTCATAAAAACGGAAACTGTTGGCATAAACTTTTTTAGAATCGTCAACGGCCACAAAGACGCCGTACCCCAGGTCAATGGCCTGATCGTAGACCGCTTTGGCTTTCTCATAATCCAGAGGACGATTCTCTCTCAGTTCACCTTCATATACAATTCCATGTCCGCCATTGCACACCATATGATCAAATCCGCTTTCCCTGCGGAAATCCTCTGCCTTGTAAAAGGCTCTTCCTGTGGCAATGGATACAAAATGTCCTGCCTGCTTCAGTTTTCTGATTGCTTCTGCCGCCGACGGAACAATTTTTCCGGTGGAACGGTCTGTCAGAGTTCCATCAATGTCGAAAAAGAAATATTTTTTACTCATTTTTCACCTTTATCCTTATTCGAATGGATATACCATGCCCCACTGGTTACGCACTGCTGTCAGTGTTTCCATTACATCACGGACAATCTGCAGATTTTCCTTACCGCCATGATTTCTTACATAGTCCTGCATATCCTGCACTTCATACTGCAGTGCCTTTGCGGATTCACCTGCTTCGATCACCTCGGTATGACCATCTTCTGTATAGGTAACTGTTGCTTTTGCAGCTCTGGGATATTCACATACCTCAATAAAACCTTTCTCGCCTGCCACAACACCACGTTTGGGCTGTTTTGCACGCATGGTCAGAGCCATAACTGCCATTTCGCCGTCGGGATTTTTCAGCAGGATTCCACTGGTTTCATCTACACCGGTTTCAAAATAGTTGGCTGTTGTCAGAACCACATCGGGTTTACTGCTCATAAAGAATCTTGCAAATGAAGTGGCATATACACCGATATCCAGCAGAGCACCACCGGCCAGTTCCTTGGAGAAGAAACGGTTTTTCACATCATATTCCTTGCAGCTTCCGAAATTCACCTGTACCATTTTTACCTTACCGATGGCACCGTCATCAACAATCTGTTTCAGTTTTTTATAAAGCGGCATGTGGAGCAGAGTCACACCGTCGCAGATTACCAGACCTTTTTCTTCTGCAATTGCAACACATTCTTCCAGCTGACGGCTGTTTACTGTGATAGACTTTTCACAGAATACATGTTTTCCTGCCTGAACAGACTTCAGCAGGAACTGATAATGCAGGTTGTGAGGAGTTGCAATATAAATAATATCCACATTCTCATCTGCGATCATCTCGTCTGCACTTCCGTATGCTTTCTTTACGCCAAATTCTTCTGCATATTTACGCGCACCTTCCAGACTTGTATCACATACTGCGTAAATTTCTCCATTTACTGCATTCAGAGCTTCACCCATTTCATGAGCAATCCATCCTGTTCCTAAAATACCCCAGTTCAGTTTTTCCATCTTTACCGCTTCCTTTCTGTTATACATATCAATTATATATATCAATTCTATCGTTCTTTGCAATGATTGCTTTCTATTATATTAATTCCATTATTCTTTGCAATGATTGCTTTCTATTATATCAATTCCATCGTTCTTTGCGATTACTGCTTTGCTGGCAATTCCATAAAAAAGGGAATGTTCCACCAGACCTGTAATGGCTTCCAGTTCATGATACAGCTTTTCCACATCATCTACATGAGAAAAGGCTGCTTCCATCAGATAATTGCCGTCATCGCTGACCATGGTTCCGGTCTTTCCGCCTGCACGCCGTTCCGTTACCACAGCTCCCAGCGCTTCCAGTCGTTTCTGTACATATTTTCTTGCCGGACGGATGATTTCCACTGTCACCGGATACTGAAATGCCAGATCTTCTTTCAATTTCCCTTCATCTGCCAGCAGGACATAATCAGTTGCCATGGCTGCCACAATTTTTTCTCTTGTATGAATTCCGCCGCAGCTTTTCAAGGCATTCAGGTTTCTGTCCAGCTCATCACATCCATCAAATGCAATGTCGATGTGATCCACCATTTCCAGAGGAACCATGGGAATATGATGCTGTACACACAATTCCATGGTATCCTGGGAAGGGGTAACTGCGCAGATATTTTTCTTCTGTTTTTCAATTTCCCGGATCAGGAGGGCGACTGTAGAGCCGCCTCCCAATCCGACAATCATGCCATCTTCTATCATTTCAAATGCCTTAGCGGCACATTTCTGTTTCATGATTCTCGGGTCTCCTTTTTATTCTGCTTTATTCTGCATCTTTCAGAGGTTTTTTCAGAACTGCCAGAATCAGACAGCCTACTACAGCACCGATCAGAATGGATAATGCGTACATCAGCGGATTTCCGATGGTGGGCAGTACGAAGATACCGCCGTGGGGAGCTCTTAATGTACATCCGAACAGCATGGACAATCCGCCTGCTGTTGCAGAACCGATAATACAGGAAGGAAGTACACGAAGGGGATCACTTGCTGCAAAAGGAATTGCACCTTCTGAGATGAAAGACAGTCCCAGCACGTAGTTTACCAGACCGGATTCTCTTTCCTTCTTTGTAAAACGGTTCTTGAAAAATGTGGTACAAAGTGCAATCGCCAGAGGAGGAATCATACCGCCTGCCATAACTGCAGCCATAATTTCGAAATTTCCTTCTGCCAGCTGTGAAGTTGCAAATACATAAGAAGTTTTATTTACCGGACCACCCATATCCACTGACTGCATACCTGCCACAACAATACCCAGAAGTACTTTGCTTGTGCCGTTCATGCTGTTCAGAACGCCTGTCAGCGCATCGTTGATCATGCCCATGAAAGGATTGATCAGTGTTGTTACAACGGAACCAAGTAAGATACCGAATACCGGATAGATGATCATGGGACGGAGGCTGTTCAGTGCCTGAGGCATTTTGGAAGTCAGCTTCTGAAGTCCCAGTACCAGATAACCTGCTGCAAAACCGGCAAACAGAGCACCCAGGAAACCTGCATTTACATCACCGCCTGCAGGGTTTGCAAATGTACATCCTGCTTTTGCAACCAGACCTGCAACAAAACCCACCGCAAGACCGGGTCTGTCCGCAATACTCATTGCGATATAACCGGATAATACAGGAAGCATCATACCGAAGGCAAATTCACCGATGGTTTTCAGATAAGCTGCAACCGGTGTATTTTTACCGAAATTAGAAGGATCAATGCTGTAATCATCCAACAGGAAAGCAAGAGCAATCAGAATACCTCCGCCGATAACGAAAGGAAGCATGTGAGATACGCCGTTCATCAGATTCTTGTAAATTTTTCTTCCGATGCTTTCCTTTTCACCGCTTTCCATTTGTTCTGACGCGCTGCCATCATGATGGTAAACCGGAACCTGACCGCTGATACCGTGCTCAATCAGTTCCTGCGGTTTGTGAATTCCATCTGCAACCTTGGTAACAATAACCGGTTTTCCGTTGAAACGGGACAGATCCACATTTTTATCAGCCGCAATGATGATACATTCCGCTTCACGGATTTCTTCTGCTGTCAGAACATTTTTCGCTCCGTCAGCTCCCTGTGTCTCAACTTTAACGGGGATTCCCAGCTCTTTGCCTTTTCTCTCCAGGTTTTCAGCTGCCATGAAAGTATGTGCGATTCCTGTGGGGCAGGCTGTAACCGCCAGAATCCGGTAACCGGTCTTTGCACCTTCGGCTGCTTCTGCTTTCTTCTTTCCGTCCAGTTCATTTTCTTTGTCATCGATGATCTGTAAGAACTCATCAACTGATTTTGCCTGAATCAGAGCATTCTTGAAATCCTCATCCATCAGCATGGTAGAAAGTCTGGCCAGGGCTTCCAGATGTACATTGCCGCCACCCTGAGGTGCTGCTATCATAAATGCCAGATAAACCGGTTCGCCATCCAGGGATTCATACTCCACACCGTCTTTTATTACAATAGCTGCCAGACCTGCTTTTTTTACTGCCGGTCCTCTGGAATGGGGAATTGCAATTCCTTCTCCGATTCCGGTGGTACTTTCCTCTTCACGGGTCAGAATACCTTTTTTATACTCTTCTCTGTCATTCAGATTTCCTGCTTTATCCTGCAGTCTGGTCATGTAATCAATCACATCAGCTTTGGTTTTTACACTGACATTCAGATCGATCGCTTTTTTGTTCAGCAATTCTGTAATCCGCATTTTTTCTCTCCTTTGACTTTGACTTTGACTTTCACATCAGGGACTTTTTGTTGCGTAAATTATTTTCATGAATTTGTTATATCGCGATATTTTCTCTTCATGTCTTGAATTATATCATGAAAATAATTATTGTCAACTGTTTTTATAAAGAAAATTATTTTTGTATATTTTTGACAGATTTTACTTAGAAAACTTCTTCTTTATTCGGCTATTCCGTCATTGTGCCATGAAATTGTACAGTTCTGGATACTTTCATGAAAATAGATTTCTTTTGTCATGACGAAAACTATTTTCACGAAAAAGTTCTTTGGTTAGAAAATCAGAAGCTTTTCCTATTACGCAAAAAAGACCATGATACAAAGTCCTGCCCAGGACCTCATCTCATGGTCTTTCCTTTTTCAGTTTGTATTTTCAAATCGACGTCACTGCCGATGGTTGATTTGGAAATGCACCGCTTACTTTCCAAATAATTTTATTACTGCCTGTGCCACACATTCCCCAAATGCTTCAAATTGTTCTGCACACTGATCTATTTCTTTTGCTATTCCTACCGCGCCAATCTGAAATTTGTGTTTTGACTGCTGCCCTGTTCCTGAAATAACAATCATACCTTATTATACAAAATATTCATTTTCCCTGCGAACAGATTTTAATGCTCCAAGCATCTGCTCCATTTTTTCCTGTAAAGGAGGAGGAAGAATACGGGCATGTTCCGGACAGGCCGCAGTACAGGCCATACACAAACAGCACTTTTCCGCATCAGTTACAACAGAATCATTTTCCAGCCGGATTGCCCCTGAAGGACAGATAGCTGCACATTTCCCACACTGATTACAAGAGGGCAGTGAAATTGGTGCAACCGGCATATTCATACCATTTTTATATGGATAATTTCCAGGAACTATGATCTGTGCTTCCGATCCACTCTCTATCTTATCTAATACCTTTCCTGCAAACATGAGAATTGACCTTTCATCCTGTTCATCCGGTCTTCCTTTTCCTACCTCCGGTGCCATAGAGTGCTGTGCAACTGCTGCCGCCGATGCAATAATCCGGAAACCGCTGTCTTTTATTACATTGTTTAATTCCAGAAGCGCATCTTCATACGCTCTGTTTCCGTATACTACCAACGTAACTGCTTTTTTACCATCTCCGTTCAGTTCTTTCAGCTTTTGGACTGCAACAGCTGGAACCCTGCCGCCAAAAACAGGAACAGCAATCACTGTCAGTTCACTGTCCGACTGTTCCACTGTTTTGTCTCTTTCGCCCAGATCTACCATTTTTACATTTTGGGCAATCCCCCCACAAAAGATTTGTCCTGCTTTTTTCGTTCCTCCTGTAGGACTAAAGTAGAGTAACTCTGTGTTGTTCAACATATCCTTTCCTCCTTCAACACTTAAATTCATTATTATGAGAGAAAATCCTGCGCAGTGAGCATTTGCCCTGGTTCTGCAATTAAAAACTGTTGATCCCATCGCCCGGACACCAGTTTTTCCAGTATAAGATTACTTCCCTCCACATAATCAAGAATTCCCCGAATCAGGTCTGCATTCCTCTGTGCCTGAATCACATATTCCTCCGAATAACAATCGTAAACACCTGTATCAATAATATCCACATTGGTGTAATTCGCAAACATGGAATTAAAGATCATCGAACCATTCATCCCGCCATATTGCATACACAGATTTCTCTGCATCGTCTCCAGAGAATATTCCTCCGTGTCAGAATCCCTAAGATACATATGTCCTGCTTTTTTCAAGTTCGGATACCAGGTGTCATCCGTATGAAGAAGCAGCGTAATGCAATCATCCACTTTCGGAATCACAACCCTTTTTTCTGCTGGTATTGCCTCCCATGATCCTCCACAGAATCCCATAGCCACAAGAACTGTGTCAATTTCCGGTGACAGTCCTTCCAGTATCCCAATAAGCTGCTCCCTCATTTTTTTTGGTTCTTCATGATATTTTCGGTCTACATTTACAACCGGATAATATGTCCCCATTTTCTGCTGTGCAGCATCTACATGTGTGTTTAAAGAGCTGCATGTTAAAATTACTGCTTTCATCATTTATTCCACCTTCAAAAATTTGCCTTAAAAGTTTCCACAAATTCACTGGCTTATTTTTACTTTTGTCTCCTTCTTTTAAACATCTGTTGTTATTTTATTTTTTACAACAATAATATACTCCTTTTCAGTTGTATTGTCAATATTTACAACTTCACAAAAACAGGGTATACTAATGGAAAATCGAAGGGAGTTAAATCATGAGACTCAATACAAAATGTTCCATCGCATTACACTGTCTGATCCTTATTTCCGAATATGAGCAGAAAATAAAAGTAACCAGTGAACTTCTGGCGAAAAGTACAGGATGCAATTCCGCTGCTATCAGAGCTATTCTGAATACTTTGCAAAAAGCAGAAATCATTTCCATTATGCGAGGAATCGGCGGAGCTTATCTGAACTGCGATCCAAAAGGATTAACTGTATGGGATGTTTATCATGCTCTTGAACCGGACGGCCTGGAACATTTCATCGGACTTCATCCACATCCGTCGGAGCAATGCCCTGTTGGAAGAAAAATTCGTACTGTATTAGAAAAACCTTATAGAGAAGTTGGTGCCGCAGTGCAGGAAGCAATGAAGGGCATTACTTTACAGCAACTGATCGATGATTACCACAGCAATAACGATGTTAATTTTCATAATGAACCCTAAATGAATATATAATCGAAGAATTGACCTGTAAACACAAAATCAGGGATTCCCCTGATTCTTTAGGAACCCCTGATTTTAAGCCGAAATTATAATGATTCAGCAGTTGAAATAACTTTGATGCATAATACTACTTCATAGTTTCTATACTTTCTCGTCTGCAATCAGACCTTCACAGGCACTGAGCCGGTCATAACTCTTTTCCTGTCCGACTGTCAGAAACAGATACAGAATTTCCATAACTGTCATGGCGGAAACCCTTGAAAAACAGAATTCATTGAGAAACAGTTTTTCTCTTGTGGCAGTCTGGATGTGATAATCTACATCACTGCCGATGGTTGATTTAGGATTGTTGGTAATTCCTATGGTTGTCGCACCGTTTTTTTTGGCAGCCCGCACCGTTTTGACAACCTGCCTTGATTCCCCGGAATTGGATATGGCAATCAGAACATCTCCTTTTTTTAAAGAAAGTGAAAATGCCAGCTGGGTTTCCCAGATTGTTCCCGCCACCGCCTTGATTCCAATTTCATTCAGTTTAAATGCACCGTCAAGGGCCACAGGAATGGTATTGCCCACCGCCATCAGCTGAACAACCCCTGCGTGCTGAATGCAGTCAAGTATCGTATTGAGCTGCTTTTCATCGATCATCGATACCGTCTGTTTCAATTCCTCTATTTTGTTTGCAAGAATATTCTGCAGTGACTGCCCGATATGCTTTCTGGAAATATGATTGGAAACCGGCGTATTGGAATCCCCTTCCACAATTTCCTTTGCCAGACTGATTTTTAAATGATGAAATCCATCCACCTCACATTTTCTGCAGAAACGGGAAATGGTAGCCACACTGGTTCCGCTGGCCTCTGCCAGTTCGCCGATGGTCATATTCACCACTTCCTGGCGATGCTGCATAATATAATTGGCGATTTTTTTCTCCTGTTCAAAAAAAGTATCGTATAATATCGTAATTGTATTCATAACCGACTGCTGTTTTTCCATGAACTATCCTCCACATGACAATTATCCAGACGTATCCGGCATCTGACGGACCTGCTCACCCGCAAATCCGCTCTGTCCGCAGTCTCCGGACAGATACACTATCTGATATAATACTCTCAGTTATGCCATTTTGTCAATTTCACGTGTAAAATCGCAGTTAAAACTATACTGTAAACGCAAAATCTTAATTATTCACCAGAGTGGAAGCAGTTCCTTACACAAAAAAGCTTATATAAAATGCCTTTTGTCAGCCCCAATTCTCCTGCGATTGTAAATAAACGTCATAGCCTGTCTTTCTCGATTTTGCGGTTTAAAAGCTTCTTATTCAAGTAAGTCCATGTAAAGCTTCTGGTCAATATCTTTAAATACATTAAAAATGACCTTTTTTATCGACGTAGTTGGGTTATTCTCAAAATAGTCCAGCACTGTTCCAACAGCTACTGATGCCGCCTTATCATTAGAAAAATGAAATTCGCCAGTGGAAATACAACAAAATGCTATTGAATGGAGACCATATTCTTCCGCTTTGCTCAGGCAAGAATGGTAACATGAGGCAAGCAGAACCTGATCCTTTTCTGTAACCTGACCATCAATGACCGGACCTACTGTGTGAATGACATATCTGGCGGGCAGATTATATCCTTTAGTTATCTTAGCATGTCCTGTAGGTTCTTCGTGACCCTGCTTCTGCATCAGCGAAAAACATTCCTCTCTGAGCTGAAGCCCGGCTGCAGAATGAATCGCATTGTCAATGCACCCATGACATGGTACAAAACAGCCCAGCATCTGAGAATTGGCGGCGTTTACAATCGCATCAACCTTTAAGCGCGTAATATCTCCCTGCCAAAGCGACAATCTCGCATCCCGTTTTACCGATGGAATTGTTTCTGCTTCCACAATCCCTTTTTGCGCAGTTTCCTCTGATAAAAACTCGTCTTGCAGGCTATAAAATTCCATAGGCAATTCTCTACCAGGATATCGGACATTCATCAGGCTTCGCAGAAACATACGCTGGTGTGCGATATTTTCAGGAAAGTTTCCAACAAAGATGGCGTACTCTGGCATATCCGCCAGCAAAAGCTGAATGAGTCGATGTATTTTATCGGCACCGCAGCCAACGCACTTACTACTGTCAATGACAGCTTTTTTTAACAGCTCTTTCTTCATGGCAGCCTCCTAATAAGTTAAATCAGGTACGGAAGCAGTTCCGATACCCGTCTTCTCATTCTTGAGCAGATTCATAACAGCTTCGCTCATCATGTGAATTACCTCCATGTTCAAGTTTCATCATGCTTTGTCAAGCTGATTTTATTATAACCACCACACTAATAAGCATCAATATATTGTCAAATTTATAAGCTGCTGATAAATTTATGAGTATCTTATTTTTTTGCTTATATCTTGCGCCTGTTAAGCGGTTTCCTTATATTTTATACAGAATGCTTTCCTGATGCAGAAATTCAAATCGACGCTTGCGGAGATTTGGCGCCGGATTCGGTTTGCAAAGCAAACATTTTCCTATTCGAATCCGTGCGCAGTCTTCGCTCCGCTTCGGTCGGCTCTTATCTGGTCCCCCGGACCCCCCGCCCCGCGGAGCGTTTATCTCAGTCAGAGATTGAACTCAATGTCATCAACTTAAGAG
>JBJELP010000170.1:0-2320 GCA_051879215.1 Lachnospiraceae bacterium | reverse complement strand
CGATCATCATCAATGATATGAGAGTATACATCGGTGACCATATTGATCTGGGAATGACCGGAGTCTCCCTGTACCGCCTTGATGTCACCGCCATTTAACTTCAGCTTGTAGGTAACACTGGTATGACGAAGACTGTGGAATACTACCGGTGGAAGATCATGTTCCCTGATCAGGTCATTTAAAGCCTTACGAATAGAAGAAGTACCAATCGGAAGCCCAAAAGGTGTTGCCATCACCAGATTATAATCCATGTACTCATCTCCCAGAGTTTCCTTGATCTTATCCTGTCCCTTCTTCCATTCCACAAGCATCTCTGCCACAGATTTTGGAAGAAAAACTTTACGGATACTGCTCTCTGTCTTTGGTAATTTCAACACACGAACGGTCTTGTTTTTCTTACTCTCCTCCGGAAATACCAGAATCACATCTTTTCCTCGAAGTTCCTGAATGGCTGCTTTGTCTACTCGCTGCACTTCCTTATCGACATAAATATAAGCCCGGTTCTCCGCAATGGCTTCCTCTGATATATCCACACAGTCCCAGGTAAGCCCAAGCATTTCTCCCATACGAAGGGAACAGGAAAATGCCAGATTAAGAGCCAGCTTCAGGCGATCATCCTCACAGACTTCCAGTGCATGCATCAAAGTCTCTGCCGTCCAGATTTCACGTTTTGCGCTCTTATACTTTGGAACTGTTGCATAGATCACCGGATTCTTTGCCATCAACTCCCATTTTACTGCCTGCTGAAAACAATTACGAAGAAGTTTATGAATATCCCGGATTGTTGCCGGAGTTACATACTCTGACTGACGCTTGCCGGTTGCCGGATTGATCACCGCCGGAGTTCGGAGAAGTCTCTGGTAATATTTTTCAATAAATCTGGTATTGATATTCTCCAGCTTATCTCCGCCAATAATCGGGATGATATAGTTATTGATCATACTCACGTTAGAAGAATATGTGGACAGAGCCCAGGCCTCTTTCCCATACAAATTAACATACTCCTCCAGCAGCTCCTTCACTGTCTTACAATGAGGCACGATCATTTGTCCGATATCCGCACGATACTCGATTTCTTTCTTGCGCTTCTTTGCTTCTGACATGGTCTTATAGGTTTCCCATTTCTGTCTGCGCTTACCGTTCTTATCCTTATAACTATATACGACACAAAATCTGCCTCTTCTCTCAACAATTGATGCCATGCTGATCCTCCTTCTTTCTGTTCTGCAGCCAACGATCCTGACTGGCATACCACTCATAAAAACTTTTCTTGGTCACTCGTCTTCGACCATCAAACTCAATGGTTTTCAGAATATCCGAGCAAGCAATAATGTTATAAACTACGCTTCTTGAAACACCCAACATTCTGGCCATTTCCGGCATCCGCATAGAACCTTCCACAATGTCACGAACCTTCTCCCGATCCCTGGCATTGCGGAACCGATTCTGATTCCTGTACCACTCATCAAATGCTTCTTTAGGATACCTTTTCCAATAATCCACCAGGATATATTCCACATCAGCTTTCTTCATCTCCTCGTAAACCTGCCATTCAGAAATCTGCAGAATCTCTGCAATATCCTTTGGCGAATAAGAATGCTGCTTCAGTTCCAGTCCAGGCTCCTCCCCGGTAACCTTGTGATATTTGATCTGATTGGCATACCATTTCTCGAAGCTTTCCAGCTCCACACGCATTTTCCCCAGGATCACTTCTGTCTTGAAAAAATTCTTGTGAACCAGCCAGTATCGGTCCGTCTTCTTCAAACCCAGGAGCCTCCCCATTTCTGCTACCGACATGTATTTTTTCTCCGGAGAAGGCACCCTTTTGTATGCACTCTGGCTCTCAATCTCCTTCACCAGTTCGTGAAACTCTTCTTCCTTCGTCAATGGATTGTAATACAATCGCACCACCTCCCATGGTACTAACATAACTCATCTGCAGAAAAAGCGTTAGGATGTACATCTCTTACCGAAAATACAATCCTAACCGCTCTTTCTACTGATTCTGGTCCAGCCACTCATCGAAGCTTTTCTTGGAAATGCGATACTTGCCACCAACCATCACCCAACTGAATTCTTTCTTCTTGAGCAGCTCATAGATACACTGTCTGCTTACACCTAAAATGTCCTGCAGCTCCGCTACGGAATAACATCTCTTGTCCATTTCTGAATTCTCGCTTTCTGTATTTCTTAAGGATTAACCTTTTCAGTTACTAAATACAAAAAACGCAGAAAAAGTTTAGGCAATGAAGCAAAAAAGTTTAAGAAATCTTATTTATCCTTCCAGATACATGGTACGCATCTTTCTGAGGATAGTACC
>JBJELP010000169.1:0-2328 GCA_051879215.1 Lachnospiraceae bacterium | reverse complement strand
TACGTCCTTTCTATATTGGTTTGTCTTTTCGACAGTTTCACCTTATCAAAAAGCGCAAAATGACGAAAGAATCTCTCTTTCACATGTATGACACGATTCGTATCATCCTCACAAATGAGCGATTTTCTGTATATTTTCCTGAATACCTATTCCTACAAATTCCGATTTAATTCAAAAATAAGAATTCAGAGAATTTCTGATAAATTCCTCAACCATCTCCACGGAAGTATTGCTTTCAGTATAATCTCAGCCTGATTTCAATGCCAAGCACACCGTACAGCATCTCTTTCTCTTCCGGATAATACTGCCGCATGATTTTAACGGCCTCCTCAACGGAAGTCTCCGAAGAAATCCCGCATTGTTCCATCGGAAGCGCTGCAAACATATCTGCAAATGATGAAAACGGATGCAATTCAACAACCATTGTCTGTATCATACGATTCGACTGATCCATATTGGTGAATGTAATGGAATCTCCTACCTGAATCTGCTGGCGTTTTTCATCATTCAGACGCAGCTCGATTGTTTTGGTTCCTGTTGCAATTTGGATAAATGGCTCTGGCTGTAATTTCATATGATGATTCATCGTTTTCACTTTCTGTCAAAATGCGTCTGCATGATGTAGTATTATTTTATTTTTCCTTAGTTTTACAAATTGGAAGTTATCTGCATAGATTTTCAGGTCGATGTCCTATTCCATGTTCGTAATCAGTTAATTGTCTTCGGAGAAAACCCGCCATAATTTCATCGCCTATGTTTATCCATGCCTCTATCTGTATTTTCATTAAGGGCTTCGTGACTCTCATGGGAAGTTCATCTACATTACTAATAGCTAACCACGGGAAGGCTCGATATTTTTGAGTATCACCATGCTCCTCCATATCACTTACCTCTGTAAATTCTCATCGCCCCAGGCTTTCATACAATCAAGAACGGATAAGAAACTCTCTCCAAGTTCCGTCAGGGAGTATTCAACCCGTGGAGGAACCTCACAAAAGTCGTAGCGAAGAATGAAACCATCTGCTTCCAGTTCCCGGAGCTGTTTTGTAAGAGAACTTTCAGTAATTTCTCCAATCTGACGGCGGAGCTGTCCAAAACGTCGAATATCACATTTGCCTATATACCAGAGAAGTTCAATCTTATATTTTCCGCCCAACAGCTTCTGTACAGTTGAAATTGTTTTGCACCGGCTGACTGCAGCTTCTGATTTTCTCATTTACCTCATCTCCTTTCCTTATGATTATACTCTATTCCGTATCTGGATAAAAGTACTTCAAAAAAGTACAGTACTTCTATTATCCGTGTAGTTTGTTATAATGATGCCAACGGGACAGTCATGTACAGGTTTGCCTCGTTACCTGTGCATAATTCATTTTAGAGGTGTTTATCATGCATTACACAGGCACAATATGGCGTCCACCCTATGAAGCAGGTTCTCTGCTTTTAGAAGTAACCGCAGGCTGCACGCATCACAGGTGTAAATTCTGCACACTTTACAGTGATTTACCATTCAAATTCAGAATGTCACCCATGGAGGACATAGAGAGTGATTTACTGGAAGCTCAGGTTCTGCGAACAAATCCCTATTCAAAAATGATAACTCGCCTGCAGGGGAAAGATGATCCTGACCCAATTCAGCGGGTTTTCCTGACCGGAGCCAATCCGTTTGTTCTGAAAACAGAGAAGCTGCTCGAAATCGCCTCACTCATTCACAGGTATTTGCCCTCTGTTGATTCTATCGGCTGTTTTGCCCGTATTACAGATTCAGAAAACAAGACGGATGATGAACTGATGAGTCTTCATCAAGCGGGTTACAACGGGCTGACCATCGGTGTGGAAACAGGAGATGATAATGCATTGGCATTTATGCGAAAAGGTTATACGTCTCAGGATATTCTGACACAATGTAAAAGGCTGGAACAGGCTGGCATTGAATATGGTTTCTTTTATCTGACCGGCATTTCCGGTAAGGGAAAAGGCGAGGCAGGTGCGAAAGCGTCCGCAGATGTTTTCAATCAGCTGCATCCTTTTCTGGTTGGTCCGAATATGCTGACGATTTATCCTGAATCCGATTTATATGAAGAAATCCGAAACGGAACCTGGGAAGAAGAGAGTGAGCTTGAAAAGTATCGGGAACTTCGAACTCTTGTAGAAAGTCTGAATATTTCAACATACTTTGCCGCAATGGGAGCATCCAATGCCTTTCAGCTCAGAGGGCGTTTACCAGAAGATAAAAAACAATTACTGAATACACTTGACACAATCATTTCTGGGGTCAGTGAAGAAGATTTGCGTCATTACAGGAAAAATCTCCGGCATCTGTGATAG
>JBJELP010000168.1:0-2345 GCA_051879215.1 Lachnospiraceae bacterium | reverse complement strand
GTTGCTTTCTGTGCATTTGCACTGCCTGAAATTGTGGATCGATTCTACTATGATCCGGGCAAAATTGTTGATGCGGCCACAGGAACCAATCAGATGAGTCTGGATATGGAGGTATACACCGAATTAAATATGCCCTTTGCCAGAAGAGATTATGTGGATGTGGAAGGCAGCGGATTTGGAAATTATGATATTTATATACCGCAGACATGGAGTTATTCCGGAGCCGGATGGCACAATGTGGTTGGAAATATAAAGAAAAACAAAGTAACATTTTATGATGCCAATGTCTTTTGCAGATTAACCGGCAATGCCTTCGACTGGTTCCAGGTGGAAGGGGATCTTACCCGCCCCATTGGAGAACTGATTGCCGAACAGGATGAGAAGAACAATTCCATAGATCCGGATGGAAAAATCGGACATGGATTTGCAGACGGACCGGAAGGCAGCAGAGAAAACATCAATAATTTAAAAGAAGGACGTCTGTATAAAACATATTTCACATTGAACCGGATGATGTCTTACGAAGAGTTTATGAAACTGATGGAAGACAATCAGAGTTTAAGTGAAATCTGGTGTGCAGTAAAAACCAACGATCCGGAGGCATCAGGTCAGGCTTACACGTATTTCCAGACAGATAATATCGGATTCAATCTGAATATGAGCTGCAGCCACAACATGGGTTGGGACAAGGAAACATATCCCAAACTTGTATTGTGGAATGGTACGGAAGAAGAAGTTTATGAAGACGGTGTGGACATGATCGATCCGGATGTTATGAAAACCCATGTGGTAAGTATGCTTCGATATATGGAAGAGCAGGATGAATTCTGCAGGATGATGGATGTGCAGGATAAAGCATATGGAGAAGCCGCAGATTTTATCGAAGAAAACGGACTGACGATCTACGGATTTACTGCAGTTACGGATAAAAATGAAATCTCAAAATGGTTTGAAAAGGATGAGATATATTCTGCTGCAATGGAAGAATATTATTAAAAACAGGGATTTCAGCAGGGAAAAATCCTTTTGACACGGAGTTTTCCGCAAAGTAAAATAGGTTTTAACAGGATATGAGCAAGAATTCTCCCACCTCTTAGGTGGCGAGATGAATTGCAAAAAAATCTTACTAAATCAAAAAAAGAACACTTGTTCTTATTGAAAATCTATGATATAATATAATCAGTCGAAAGAGAAAGGATACTGATTATATGCAAGAGATAGATCATAATGCTCATTCAGTATATCTCTTATATTATCATCTTGTTATGGTAGTGAAGTACCGGAGAAAAGTAATAGATGACCAGATATCAGAACGGGCAAAAGAGATTTTCGAATACATAGCACCAAACTATGGAATTGTTTTGGAAGAGTGGAATCATGATATCGATCATGTGCATGTCATGTTTCGGGCCCAGCCTAAAACGGAAATATCAAAATTTATCAATGCTTATAAGAGTGCAAGCAGCCGGCTGATCAAAAAAGAGTATCCGGAAATCCGGGAAAAACTTTGGAAGGAAGCATTCTGGAGTCAGAGTTTTTGCCTTATGACAGCAGGCGGTGCACCACTTGAAGTGATACGACAGTATATTGAAAGTCAGGGGAAAAGCATTGAACAAGGCATTTAAGTTCAGAATCTATCCGAACAGAGAGCAGGAAGTCCTGTTATCCAAAACCTTTGGCTGCTGCAGATTTCTGTATAATACCATGCTGTCAGATAAAATCCGTGAATACCAGGCAACCGGGAAGATGTTAAGGAATACGCCGGCCATGTACAAAAAGGAATATCCGTTTCTGAAGGAAGTGGATTCGCTGGCCCTTGCGAATGTACAGCTTCATCTGGAAAAGGCATATAAGAGTTTCTTCAGAAGCCTGTCTGTGGGTTTCCCGAGATTCAAGTCCAGGCATAAGAATCAGAACAGCTATACGACAAATGTGGTAAACGGAAATATTGTGCTTTTGGCAGGAAGACTGAAACTGCCGAAACTTGGCAGGATCCGGATCAGACAGCACAGGGAGATTCCGGAGGAATATCGTCTGAAATCGGTCACCGTCAGCCGGGAAGCGTCAGGAAAGTATTATGCGAGCCTCTTATATGAATATGACTGTGGTGAAAACCAAGCCGCAGTCTGCAGCAATCAGGAGGCAAGGATACTGGGAATTGATTATGCCATGCACGGAATGACGGTATTTTCAGATGAGCCGGATGCATTTTATCCGGGATATCTGAAAAATGCGGAAGAAAAACTGGCAGGAGAGCAGAGGAGGCTTTCGCATTGTCAGAAAGGTAGCCGTAACTACAGGAAGCAGAAGCGAAAAGTTGCATTGTGTCATGAGAAAGTAAGAAA
>JBJELP010000167.1:0-10111 GCA_051879215.1 Lachnospiraceae bacterium | reverse complement strand
AGACCGCCATCTTCTGCCAGTCCCTGCAGGATTGCCTCGGATGCCTTCACTCCGGAAAATCCGCCTCTTGTGCTTCTGTATAAAACTTCTTTCATTATATTATCTCCCTGTATAGTATGTTTTGTTTCAGATTCCCCACATAACATCAAACTGTCTGAATTGGAAAATCCTGCACATTTGTTGAAGAATCGAGTTCATAATATCACACAAGTCTGTTTCTGTAAAGAAACCACGGAAAGAAATCCGGTTCTGCATGGGAAACAAGGCAGGGGAAAAGAATTTATTGATTCTTACATTTGAAAAATTCATGCCCGTCATGTTCGAAGAGAAATTCCAGAGAATTGTCAAACCAGTTCAGATTTTTTTGTTCGGCATGTTTTCTTGCCACAAAAAACAGAGCTCCCTCCGAATAATCGGTTCCTTCCAGGGCTTTTCGCACGGCTTCCACGGTTTCATCTGTAACGGTGACATGATCAATTCTGCCGCTGGATACCGGTGAAAACTGATGTTCCTGATAAACCACTTCCCGTACCGTATCCGGAAATTCCGTTGTTTCCATCCGGTTCAGAACCACATTGGCCACCAGAATCTTTCCTTTTTCGTCACAGATACCTGCTTCTGCTTCCACGATACGGAGGAGACAATCATAATCCTCTTCTGTTAACTGACTTCGAAAAGATCCTGCTGCTATGCTGTTTCCCGTGTAGAAACAGTCTTTTACTGTCTGCTCTGATTCTGCTGCATAATCACCGTTTTCCATAGTATCTGTTTCCGAATTCAGATCATTATCCATACTCATTTTATTATCTGTGTCCAAATCATTATCTGTAATCATATTATCATCTTGATCCATATCACCTTCAGCAGCTGTTCCGCTGTCCATATCCAACCTGCCGTCTGCCGGGTTTACCGTATCATCTATTTCATAAGCTTCCTGATCCGGATCACAGGCATAGGCTGATGCCGGCCCAAAACCCCTGTCATGCAAGACCAATATCAGAAGGATCAGGTTTATATACCATAACAGTTCCTTTTTATTCAAATATTTTCTCATGAAAAACTCCTTTCCGCTTATCGTATTCAGCCCTTCTTCTGTACTGATACCTGATTTTTCGTTAGTATAGCCGGAATTTCGGTTTTTCAATCAATGAGATTGCAAACGAAAAAAATTACTCCTCTGGAAAACGAAAAAAAGACCGGTTCTTTTACAGAACCGGTCTCCGGAATTTCAAATCATAATGGTTATGTATCAATCTGAAATCTTCAGAAGATTTATTTAGCTGTGCACTGTACGGAAGTGATTGCTACTACACCAACGATATCGTCAGCGGAGCATCCTCTGGACAGGTCATTGATGGGAGCTGCGATACCCTGAGTTACAGGACCGTAAGCTTCTGCCTTACCAAGTCTCTGAGCCAGCTTGTAGCCGATGTTACCTGCATCAAGGTCAGGGAAGATCAGAACGTTAGCCTGTCCTGCTACTTCGCTGCCGGGTGCCTTGGAAGCTGCTACACTGGGAACGATAGCTGCATCGAGCTGTAATTCACCGTCAACTTTGATGTTAGGATATGTTTCTTTTGCAATTCTGGTAGCTTCCACAACCTTATCAACATCTGCATGCTTAGCAGAACCCTTTGTGGAATGGGACAGCATAGCAACCTTGGGTTCTACGCCAACCAGCAGTTCGAAAGATTCTGCGGAAGAAGCAGCGATTGCAGCCAGCTTTTCAGGATCGGGATTCTGTTCCAGACCGGAGTCAGCAAAGATAAATGTACCCTTTTCACCATATTCGCAATCCGGAACAACGATAAGGAAGAAAGCGGAAACCAGCTTGCAGCCGGGTTTTGTCTTAACAATCTGCAGTGAAGGTCTTAATGTGTTGGCTGTGGAGTGGCATGCACCGGAAACAACACCGTCAGCATCGCCCATCTTAACCATCATACAAGCATAGAACATATAATCAGATGTCATCATATCTCTTGCCTGATCAACGGTAACACCCTTCTTTGCTCTCAGTTCAGCAAGCTTAACAGCATAAGCTTCCAGCTTGTCGGATGTCTTAGGATCGATAATGGTAGCCTTTGAAATATCCAGACCTTCAGAGTTTGCTGCTACTTCTTCAGGGCTAGCCAGAATAACGATATCAGCGATATCTTCAGCGATACACTTTGCAGCTGCTTCATAGATTCTTCTGTCCATACCTTCTGCCAGAACAATTGTTTTCTTGTTGGCAGCGGCTTTTGCTTTAATTGTGTCAATAAATCCCATGATTAATGACTCCTTTCTTACTCTTCATCGAAAACTGTGACATTGTTAAATGTGCACTGATATTTAAAATTATATCTCATTTTTCAGGCAGTTACAACTATCAATCTTGCATTTTTTTCAGAAATACGACATGGTCTGCTGTTCAGATCCAGCTGCAAATACACGATACAATAAGCGGCTGATTCCGGTCTTTTATTTTTTTTGAATTTCGGCTAAACTATAGCTGACATGATTCACGGAAACAGTATGGTATTCAGAGTGAATCATACTAAAAATAAGGAGAGTTTATCTTGAAAACTGTTGGAATTATTGCAGAATATAATCCGTTTCATACCGGACATGCATGGCAGATTTCCGAAGCCAGAAGAATCACCGATGCAGACTGTGTCATGGTGATCATGAGCGGTGATTTTGTTCAGCGGGGAACGCCTGCCATTATGAATAAATACATGCGTACAGAACTTGCTCTGACCGGAGGTGCTGACATCGTCATGGAACTTCCGGTCTGGATTTCCACCGCTTCTGCCATGGATTTTGCAGAAGGGGCGGTTTCTATCTTCAACGCACTTGGATGTGTTGATTATCTCTGTTTCGGTTCAGAATCCGGTTCAACAGACAAACTGAATCAGGCTGCAGATCTTTTTCTTCTGGAACCGGATAACTATAAAACAGAATTAAAAAAACAGCTTTCCAGCGGGAAATCCTTTCCCAAAGCCAGAAAAGCCGCCTGGGAATCCTGTACCGGGAAAAAGGGGGACTTTCTTGATCTTCCCAATAACATTCTGGGAATCTCCTATCTGATGGCCCTGAAAAAAACAAAATCCCATATGAAACCGGTAACGGTAAAAAGACAGGGGAATTTTCACAGTCTCTCCACAGACAACCGATTTGCCAGTGCATCTGCTTTACGGAATATCATGATGGAAAGCTGCGATTCCATGGAGCTGCAGAACCGTCTGAGCCGCTTTATGCCGGATTCTTCTGCTTTTACAGCAGTTATTCATGGATATCAGAACGAATATCCGGTGATTTCTGATGATTTCTGGCCTGTTCTGAAGGCAAAGCTCCTTTCGGAATCTGTGTGGGATGAAAAATATTATGATCTGCCGGATGAACTGGCTGCACGAATCCGCAAACAGTTTTTCTCGTGCAATACCTATGAAGAACTGATAGCGGCCCTCAAAACAGCCCTCTATACCAGGACCCGCATCGAAAGAAGTCTGATCCATCTGCTTCTCGACCTGAAAGAGGAGGAAGTTCTTCAATGGAAAGAAAATGGATGGGCACATTATGCAAGGATTCTCGGATTCCGAAAAAGTGCCTCTCCTTACCTGAAAACAATTACTTCATCCGGCTCCATTCCGGTATTTTCCAGAGCACTGCCGGATCAGAGACTGGATGCGACGGCATGTTCCTGCTACCGGAAAGATATCTATGCCGCAAATCTGTATGAAAGTACAGCCTGCATGAAATACAGACTGCATTCTCCCATTCACGAATATTCCCGCGGTGTCATCGTAAATCCATCGTAACTTCAAAAGCACATCCTTTGGATCCTGTCATAAAATAAAATGTAACGTTGTTTTGTGGAGGCTCCATGGAACCTGTGCTTTTTTTTGATCACGTATCATTTTCCTACCATTCTGTACAGGGTGAAACAACCGCCATCTCCGATCTGACCTTTTCCATACAGGAAGGGGATTTTACGGTTCTGGTCGGCCCCAGCGGATGTGGAAAATCCACCCTGCTTTCTCTGGCATGCGGTCTGCTGAAACCAGAAGCCGGATCCATTCAGTTGTTCGGACATTCACCGGATCTGCGAAATAAAACGGATAAAAAAAAGAAGTCTTCTTCTGCAGTCCCCTCCACGGTCATCGGATATATGTTCCAGAAGGATCATTTATTTGAATGGAGGACTTTATACCAGAATGCCATGCTCGGTCCGGAACTGCATAAAAAAAATACTCCTGAAATGCAGGAGCAGGTTACAGACATGATCAGGGCTTACGGACTGACTGATTTTCATAACCGACATCCATCTTCTCTTTCCGGCGGCATGCGGCAGAGAGCAGCCCTGATTCGAACACTGGCAATCAAACCGGATCTTCTTTTACTGGATGAACCATTTTCGGCCCTTGATTATCAGACAAGAATCGAAGTAGCGGAAGATATCACTGCATTGATCCGACAGACCGGAAAGACTGTTCTTATGGTAACCCATGATCTCTCGGAAGCCATCAGCGTGGCAGATCGGATTCTGGTTCTGACCAGACGGCCCACCCGTCTGAAGGCAGATCTTCGGATTACGTTTCCCAACGGAATCACAGGTACAGCAGAACGAAGAAGTCATCCATGCTTTTCCGAATACTATAACCGATTATGGAAGGAGATGAAAAATAATGCAGATGTCTGAAAAACAGTCTCAGTATCTGAGGCAGTTTCATCGCAGAAAACAGCTTATCCTTGGATGTCGGATTGTGTGTATCGTTCTGTTTCTGCTGTTGTGGGAAGTCAGCACATCCGCAGGATGGATCAATGATTTCATTTTCAGTTCGCCCTCCAGAATGTGCAGATGTATGATAAAAGCCGTTACCAGCCAGAATCTGATTTTTCATATGGCAGTTACTCTTTCAGAAACCCTGTTCAGTTTTCTGATCGTAACAGTACTCAGTATCCTGATTTCCATGCTGCTGTGGTCATTTCCAACCGTCTATGCGGTTCTGGAACCCATACTGGTCATGCTGAACAGTCTGCCGAAATCAGCTCTCGCACCTGTTATGATTGTCTGGCTTGGAAATAACATAAAGACGGTTATCGTAACCGGTATTCTCTTAGCCATTTTTGCTTCGGTCATATCACTGACAACCGGCTTCTACAAGACAGATGAGGAAGAAATCCGACTCATGTATACCCTGGGGGCATCCAGAAAGGATATACTGCTGAAGCTTCTCCTTCCCTCTTCGGTTCCTCTGATCATGAGCAGTATGAAAGTAAACATCGGACTCTGTCTGGTGGGTGTAATCATCGGCGAATTTCTGGCGGCAAAGGCCGGTCTTGGATATCTGATTATATACAGTTCCCAGGTATTCCAGATGGATATGGTCATGTTATCCATTGTCATCCTCTGTGCAATGGCAATACTTATGTATCAAAGCATCACCTGGATATCCAGGCGTATCAGACTATAAATGATACCAGAGGCAAAAGGTCATGCTGTTCATGCCTGCATGTATTTTATGTCCATCTATCCCCTGGCTCATATGAATACGGTAAAAGTCAGAAAGTCATGTATTCCATGTATTCATCCCCTGAAGGGTATACAAGTAACACATGACTTCCTGCTCCTTTTGATACATTCACTTACATATCCCACTCATCCCGATCATCAAGGGGTTTTCTCAGCCCGGCCAGTTCGGCTGCGGAAATATCCATATACTGCAGAATCATTTCAAACTGCCGGAATGAAATGTAGCTGTTTTCGAAGTTACTGACCAGATACTCCATATAACGACCGGGCACTCTGATGCCTTCATCTGTTCTGTAAATTTTTTGAAGATCAGTACCCATCATGGCCGCCAGACGCTGCTCACCGTAATAACGATATCCTTTCCGAATCCGCTGAACCTGTTCTTCAGAAATAATTCCCCTCTTGTACAGGATTTTTTCCATCCAGTCAAAGGGCAGACCAAACCGCTCCTGCAGCTGTATCATATGTACGGCTGCCAGATTTTCTTTTTCCGTTCGCAGTTTATAGTAAAGAAACTGAAACAGCTTGCCTGCCGGAACAAGCAGTTCTTCCAGATAATCCGAATATGCTGATCTGGCATCGGATAAAACAATCTGCCCCTCTCTTATGCAAAGGAAGGCCGGTTCCTTATCCCTGTATGCCACTTCCATACCTGCCGAAACCATTGCTTCTGCAGCTTTTTTTTTCCAGGCAGCGCAGCTGCTGTCTGTGAAAATATACTGTTCTTTTCCCAAACGGATTCCCATGGAGACAATCCTGTCAGATGGTTCACCTGTATCATTCTTTTTCCTGTCCGAACAGTACAAAGGATAGCGAAAAATTTCAAATGCTTCCGGTCCTTTTACATCTGTGGGCAATTCAATGGAATAATCCGTTCTGTCTTTCTTCATCCGGATGAACAGCTGCTCCTGTTTTTTCAGATATTCCACGAGTGCAGTTACACGCTCCATATCGATGGAATCGGATGCAATCGCCTCCTGCTGTTCCAACAGGGAACGCAGGGATATGGTCTTTTCTTCCGATGTCAGCTGCGTTGTGGAAATGCCGAAAAAATCCGCAAGAATCCGTATATCCTGCAGTGAAATATTGGCCTGCCCGTTTTCCATCCGCGCATATCTCTGCCTTGTGGTATGAAGAAGATCTGCAATCATACCCTGTGTCATATTCTTATCGGTACGCAATTGTTTTAATTTTTTTCCTAAAGCTTCTTCCATATCATTTCCTTCGTATATAACCATTCAGCAGAACAGGTTTACAGATCAGACCGGTGATCGGATTCATCCGGTATCTGAAGAAAAACACGAATCATTCTGCTTCAGATTTGGGAAGAATACCGTGAAACTGCGCGAAATGTCTTTTCATGGCATCAAAGGTTTCTGCACTGATCACATGTTCCATCCGACACGCGTCTTCCGCTGCAACGGTTTCATCTACGCCCATATACACCAGCCAGCAGGTAAGAAGTCTGTGACGTTCATACATCTTTTCAGCAATGACGATCCCTTTGTCCGTTAATTCAAGATGTCCTTCTTCCACAACATTTATGTAACCATTCTCCCGAAGATTCTTCATGGCAACACTGACACTGGGTTTGGAAAAATTCAATCTGTTTGCCACATCAATTGATCTGCAGTATCCTTTTTCCTGTTTGATCATCAGAATTGTTTCCAGATAATTTTCAGCAGATTCCAGAATTTTCATAATACGATTCCTTCTTTCCGTTTATTGTAGGATATAAGCGGCAAAAGGGGCCAAATCCTTTTGACCCCAACATCACTGTATTCATGATAACATATGGTATACATGATTTCAACCGTATTTTAACGGTATGCCGCCCATCCCGACTCGAAACAGCAATCAGGATATGGGTGAAAAATGATTCTTATTCCCCTATTTACGGTAAAGAATTCTCATGGAATTCAGAAGACAAAGCATGGATACACCTGTGTCTGCAAATACAGCCAGCCACATATTGGCGTAGCCAAAGAGTCCCAGAGCCATAACCACAACTTTAACCGCCAGGGCAAAGTAGACGTTCTGCCAGGAAATCGCGCTGGTTGCCCTGGCAATGTCAATGGCCTGGGGAATGGCATCCATACTGGAGGTCATAAATACCACATCTGCCGCTTCAATCGCAGCATCTGCTCCGGATCCCATTGCGGCCCCCACGTCTGCTCCTGCAAGTACAGGGGCATCATTGATGCCATCACCGACAAACATGACATTACCATATTTTTTCCGAATCTGCATCAGACGATCCAGTTTGTCCTGGGGCATCAGTCTGGCATAAACCTCATCGATTCCTGTTTTCTCTGCAACTGCCTGTGCACTGTCCTGTGCATCACCGGTCAGCATTGCTGTAACAATACCATAGTTTTTCGTTCTGCGGATGGCATCGGCCGCTTCTGTTTTAATGGTATCTGAAATGATAATGGAGCCTGCATACAGACCATCCACAGCAACCAGAACTTCCGTGCCGAATCCTTCTTTTTTATATGCAGAAAGATCAATATCAAACTGCTCCATCAGTCTGCGATTTCCGGTAAGTACCGTCTTTCCGTTTACAATCGCCCGAATGCCCTTTCCCGCAATTTCTTCCATGTCAGCCGGTCTTTCCATTTTAAGCCCTGCATTTTCCGCTGCATTTACAATACTGATGCCAATGGGATGCGTGGAGGAAAGTTCACAGGAAGCAGCCATTGCCAGAATATCCTTTTCGCTGAAACCGCAGGAAGAGGACGGAACCGTACGCTGAACAACAAAATTTCCTTCTGTAATCGTACCTGTTTTATCCATTACAACTGCCTTGAGATTGGTCAGGGATTCAATGGCAATACCGCCTTTAAACAGAATACCCTTTTTGGAACCGGCACCGATGCCGGAAAAGAATGCCAGCGGAACAGAAAGAACCAGAGCACAGGGACAGCTGATTACCAGGAATGTCAGAGCAGTTGTCACCCAGTACTGCACATAATCGCTGACTGCATGTCCTTCTGCCAGTCTTGCGGCAATAAAAGGAACTTCATAACCGCCCAGTGCTGCAGCCAAAGAAGGAATCACAGCAACTGCAACTGCAAAGAAAATAACAAAAGGTGTATAGATTTTGGAAAATTTAGTAATAAATTTATCAATTTTCGGTTTACTTGCTGCTGCATTTTCAACAGAATCCAGAATTCGCGTTACCAGAGACTCTTCCAGAACCTTTTCCACCCGAATTCGAAGGACACCGTTTGTATTTACACAACCGGAAATCACACGGTCACCGACACCCGCTTTCACAGGAACCGGTTCCCCTGTTACAGGAGATGTATCAATGCGGCTTTCTCCTTCTACAACCACACCATCCAGAGGAATACGATCACCGGGGCGAACCAGTAATACATCTCCCACTTCTGCTTCTTCTGCATCTACCACGCGAATCTCTTCCCCGGAAACCAGATTGACCACTTCGGGACGCATATCCACGGCATCCATAATCTGACTTCTGGACCGGACAGTGGCTTTCTGTTCAAAATATTCACCGATACGATAGAACAACATAACGCCAACACCTTCATCAAATTCGAAGGATTTATTGTAAATGCCAAGAACAAATGCACCCAGGGTGGCAATTGCCATCAGAAAATTTTCATCAAAAAACTGACCGCGTTTTACGTTGGACCAGGCGGTGGAAAGCACTTTTCCGCCGAGAATCACATAAGCGGCAACAAACAATGCACTGGCCCAGCTAAGTCCTTCCACTCCAAAAAAATGGGTGGCAGTAAAAGGAATAATAAACACCGCTGCACCGATTATGATTTCCATCATGGATTTTTTCATGGGATCCATACCGGTTTTTAATGCTGCATCGGCAGTTTCTGCCTTTTTTACGTTCTCTTTTTTAATCACTGTAATGCCATCTTCCACCTGATCAATTTCCTTCTGAAGAAATTCCGTCATACCGGCAGAACCTTTCGCAGTGATACGAACCTGTGTGTTTGCATACGTTACAATAGCTTCATCAATTTCAGAAAGAGAATTCAGTTTATCCTCAATCTTCTGCGCACAGTTGGGGCAGTCCAGACCCTGAAGAATATATACTGTGGTCTGACCACCGGCAGAACGTTTTCGCTCCACCACGGTGATACCTTCTTCCACCTCATCAATGGCTGACTGAATCTTTGTCAGCAGATCAGATTCTTTGGAATCCACCCGCATCTGCAGATTCTGATACGTAACAACACAGGAATTGACATAAGGCAGATCTGCCACCTTATCTTCGATCTTCTGTGCACAGTTGGGACAATCCAATCCTTCTAAAATAAATACCCTAGTTCCTTTTCCGCTGCCTGTGTGCAGCCTGTCATGAGAAGACTCTCCGTGATTATGACCACAACAGCCGTTGTCTTTATGACTATGTTCGTGGCCTCCATGACTGTGGTCGTGACCTTCGTGGCTGTGACCGCAGCAGCCGTGGTCTTCGTGACTATGTTCGTGGCCTCCATGACTGTGACCGCAGCAATCGTGGTTTTCATGTCCATGATCGTGACCTTCGTGGCTATGGCCGGAAAGATTATGTTCCGGAAGGGGGTTCATCTCTTCATTTTTTATCATAAT
>JBJELP010000166.1:0-2375 GCA_051879215.1 Lachnospiraceae bacterium | reverse complement strand
AATTATACCGAATTCGGCGAGCCTTATCAACTGGTTTTGCCATTAAATTTGGAAGGTTTGGTTCCTGGTGATGATTCTGTTCGACTGCTGAGCCACGAATTGGAGGATTTAGACTACAGCTTGCTGTATCAGGCTTACTCTGCCAAAGGCAGAAATCCGGCAGTGGACCCAAAGACCATGTTCAAGATCCTGACCTATGCTTATTCACAAAATATTTATTCATCAAGAAAGATTGAAACAGCCTGTAAACGTGATATCAACTTTATGTGGCTGCTTGCCGGACAGAAAGCTCCTGATCACAGTACGATCGCCCGGTTCCGGACAGGATTTTTAGCAGATGCCTGCGAGGACCTGTTTTACCAAATGGTCCGCCATCTGGACCAGGCAGGTGAATTGTCAAAGGAAACTGTATTTATAGATGGAACCAAGCTGGAAGCCTGTGCCAATAAATACACGTTCGTATGGAAAAAATCTGTTGGAAAATGGGAAGAAAAGATGTTCCGGAAAATACAGGATGCGGTCACCCTGCTGAACCAGGAGTACATACAGTCTTTCCACGTATCAGAAGAAACCAGGACACAGGATCTGCAGAAGATCTGCCGGTTCCTGGAACAGATATGCGAAGAACAGCATACTGTTTTTGTACATGGAAGAGGGAAACGTAAAGACCGGAACCAACGGTATCTGGAGCTGTTCCGCCGTTTTCTGGAACGTCAGACCATCTACGACTGGCACACAGCCAGCTTTCAGGGAAGGAATAATTATTGTAAAACAGATCCGGATGCTACGTTCATGCATATGAAAGACGATCACATGAGAAATGCCCAGCTGAAACCGGGATATAACGTACAGATTGGTGTAGACAGCGAGTATATTGTTGCGGCGGATATCTTTCAGGATCGGAATGATGTTTGGACGCTGGTGCCGTTTCTGAAAACAATGAGTGAGAAGTTAGGGTTTCGTTATCCAAGTGTGACTGCGGATTCCGGTTATGAGAGCGAAGAGGGTTACACCTATCTGCGGGAGCAGAAACAAAAACCGTATATCAAACCACAGACCTATGAGAAATGGAAAAAACGCAGTTTCAAGCAGGATATCAGCAAACGGGAAAATATGGGATATGATGAAACAACAGACACTTATACATGCCATGCCGGAAAGGCGCTAAAGCCATTGTTCATAAAAAAACAGAAAAGTAAAAGTGGATATGAATCAGAAGTAACGGTTTATGAATGTGAAGACTGTACAGATTGTCCACATAAAGAAAAATGCACCCGTGCCAAAGGGAACAAGCGCCTGTATATCTCCAAAAGTTTTTTGGAGAAACGCCAGGAATCATATGAAAATATCCTGAGTGAAAAGGGAATTTTATATCGAATGAACCGTTCTATCCAGGTGGAAGGAGCATTCGGAGTCCTAAAAAATGATTATGAATTCCAAAGATTTCTGCTCCGCGGAAAAACCAAAGTAAAACTGGAGATTTTTCTGCTATGCATGGGATATAATCTCAATAAACTGCACGCCAAAATACAGAATGAGCGGACAGGAAGCCATCTGTTTCCATTGAAAGAAACTGCATAGCAACCCAGAAGAACAGCCGCTTTATTAAAGTACGCAAAAAATCCGGAAAGAATCAACAAATCAAGAGATTCTTTCTGGATTTTTGCACATATAGAGCGAGGGCATCGCTCTATCATCTAATTTGATGATTTTGCGACACCCTCTCGCTGATTAAATCCATCAATGGCTGCAGAATTCGTGATTATGCAGCAGCTTATGCTCTTTTCCTTTCAGCATGCCATTGTAGAGGGAAATTACCATGGGATTCTCGTCACACTTCTTGATGACAGAAACCTTATCCGCATTGTAGATACCGTCTTTTCTGGCCGCCTTTGTCCTGTCACCGGCCAGACGGGGCTGTCCGCCGCCCATGATGCACCCGCGGCGACAGGCCATAACTTCAATCAGATGATATTCTTTTTCACCGCTCTTTACTTTCTCCATTACTTCTCTTGCATGAGCCAGGCCGCTGACTACGCAGATCTTTATCTCCATACCATCATAAGGAATGGAAAATTCACGGATGAAGCTTTCCTGACGTACTCCGCATTCCGCAATATTCTGCAGGGTAACCTTACTCTGGTCTGGTGCCAGGCGTCGGATCACTGCCTCTGTCACACCGCCGGTAACGCCGAAGATCACACCGCCGCCGGAACCCAGCCCAAAGGGAATATCAGAAGATTCTGATTCAAGCTCCGCAAAATCAATACCGGTGGTACGGATCATATCAATCAGTTCTGTGGTAGTCAATACAATGTCCGTATCTTTTTCGCCTTCGGTGTAGCTGTTGGGACGATTCGCCTCCATCTTCTTTG
>JBJELP010000165.1:33582-36994 GCA_051879215.1 Lachnospiraceae bacterium | reverse complement strand
GAGAATGAATAATTTCACTTATTATACCCCTACAAAAGTAGTATTCGGCAAAAAAGCAGAAGAACAGGTGGGAGCCCTGGTAAAAGAACAGGGATGTAAAAAGGTTCTGGTTCACTTTGGAGGCAGCAGTGCAAAGAAAAGCGGATTGCTGGACCGGGTAACAGCGTCTCTGGAAGCAGAGGGAATCTCCTATGTGATGCTGGGCGGCGTGGTACCCAATCCCCGTTTATCTCTTGTGCGAAAAGGAATTGAGCTGTGCAGACAGGAAGGTGTTGATTTTCTTCTTGCAGTGGGAGGCGGTAGCGTAATTGACTCTGCCAAAGCCATCGGTTACGGTACGGCAAATGAAGGGGAAGTGTGGGATTTTTATGAAAAGATCCGCAAACCTGCAGCCTGCCTTCCGGTGGGAGCCGTGCTTACAATAGCTGCAGCCGGAAGTGAGATGAGTCATTCCTGTGTCATTACCAATGATGAGGAAAAAAACTGGAAGAAAAAAGGCTGCAGCAGTGATCTGGGACGGTGTCGTTTTGCAGTTATGAATCCGGAGCTTACCATGACATTGCCTGAATATCAGACTCAGAGCGGCTGTGTGGATATTATGATGCATACCATGGAGCGTTATTTTAACCGGGTGGAGAATATGGAACTGACAGATGGAATCAGCGAGAATCTTCTGCGCACCGTTATGAAAAATGCTCGGATTCTGATGGATGCTCCGGAAAACTATGATGCGAGAGCAGAAGTCATGTGGGCAGGAAGTCTTTCCCACAATGGACTGACCGGCTGCGGAACCGACGGTGGGGACTGGTCATGCCATCAGCTTGAACATGAGCTGGGTGCAACGTATGATGTGACCCACGGAGCAGGTCTGGCAGCAGTATGGGGTACCTGGGCCAGATATGTCTGGAGAGAAAAACCGGACCGTTTTCTGAAGTTTGCACGAAATGTCATGCAGGTACAGGAAATGGAAAGTGATGAAAAAACGATTCTTGCAGGAATAGAGGCCATGGAAGCATTTTACCGCTCCATTCATATGCCTGTAAATCTGAAGGAACTGGGAATCAACGGACTGACCGAGGAGGAAATCCAGGCTCTGGCTTACCGCTGTACCTATCAGGAAACAAGAACCATCGGATGTATAAAGAAGCTGGGCAGAAAAGAAATTGCTGATATTTACCGTCTGGCACAGTAAAGGTGAAATCATGTTTGACGAAACACAAAAACGGATATTGAATGCTGCCATGTCTCTTGTCATGGAGAAAGGTTATACAGCCACAACAACAAAAGATATAGCAAAAAAAGCAGAAGTCAACGAGTGTACCATCTTTCGGAAGTTCAAAGGGAAAAAGGATATTATCGTTTCAGCCATGGAGCTTCCGGAGTGGAATCCCTGTTTAAAGGAATCCGATTTTGTTTATACAGGTGAGTTGGAATCCGATCTGATTTCTTTTGCAGAAGTATATTTGAAAAAAGTAACACCCAAAATGGTCCGTGTATCATTGGGGCTTCGGTCTCCGGATCTGTACGATGTGACCAGAGACGGAATCCGTGAGATTCCGGATGTTTTTAAAACGGTTCTGACGAAATATTTCACAGAAATGTGCAGACAGAAAAAGATGGCATCGGATGATATCGAAAGTCTGGCCGTTTCTTTTCTGGCAATGAATTTTGGTTTTGTATTTTTCAAGGCTTCCTTTGGTGATACGTTAACCGGACTGGAAACAGAGCAGTATATTCAGAACAGCGTACATCATTTTGTAAATGGTATAAAGATTTAGTTTTGGTATTTCATTTTTGGTTAGAATAAAATAGCAAGCAAATAGCAACTCAGTATTGACAAACATCTGTTCGCGTTGTATCATAGAACAAAACAGAACAAATGTTTGATTAATACAGGGAGGGATTGCGTATGCTTCGTTATACAAGTTCAGATACTATGCTGGTGGATTATATGAGTCAGGAATATTGTGGGATGCTGGATTTACATGTTTCAGAAAATCAATGTGCATTTCTGAGACATGCAGATGGCAAAAGTGATCTCTTTGATCCGGGAGAGTATGTGATTTCACAGGAAAAATCATCTTCTTTTACCGGTTCCCTGTTTGCCAAAGCAGATCGGGTGGACCTGTTCTGGCTGAATCTTTCCGATCACATTGATATGAGACTGAATCATGACATTCATGTGATGGAGCAGCTGGTGAAGCATCTGCTGCCGGAATTAAAGACCTATTATCCGGTTGCAGTACGGGTTGCAACGGATATTTCGGTTCGTATTGATGATCGCAGTCGATTTCTGGCATTTCTCTGCTCCAGTGAACAGAATTCCCGCTATCCGGTCAGAGATACGGAAAGTCTCCGTCAGCTTCTGGAAAGAAAGCTGTATTACAAGATGGAAGAAGCGGTGAACGAGGTGAAGCAGCGTCTGAACAGGAGTATCTATGAGATGAATCAGATTACGGATGAAATCGAAGTGGCTATCCTGGATTCCTTATGCGACCTTTTGGCGTTCTTTGGACTGGAGCTGGTGGCAGTTCACGTAAACCGGATCATTTTAGGCAGCAGCAGTCTGGTTAATTTCCGGAAAAAGGAGAATGAAACCATGGACTGGTACAATCAGGTACAGATGGAGCGATTTGCAAAGAAGCAGACAAGATCCCGCAGACAGAGCGGAAAAGGAAGTGCAAAGAGCAGTGCAGCTTCAGCCCGGATTCCGGCAGAGATGGTATTCTGTTCGTAGGGTGAAAGTGTGGCTTCATCACTGAACGGTGTTATATACTGTTTATATTATGTTCACTTCCGGAAATTTTTTGACCCAATGTTATTAAGCACCTCGGTTTGAGGTGCTTTTTTAGATAGTCTGTGATGTCTGGATTAAGATGAGTTCGATACACATGTCATTTTTATTACCGGCATATGTCAAAAAAAGTTATTGACATATGTCATTAACAGGCATATACTATTGACAGAAAGATCATGTTGGAATCGAAAATGGTGAGGGGGATGATAGTTATGAAAATTGCGATTCCATTGGATGAAAACAGACAGGATGTCTGCATTGTTCTGGCACGTGCACCATATTTTTTATTTCGTGAGGACGGGAAGGATACGATAGCAGACAATCCTGCAGCTCAGGCCAACAGCGGAGCAGGTGTTCAGGCAGCACAGTATCTGGTTGATCAGAGTGTGGATGTTCTGATTACCGTTCGCTGCGGACAGAATGCTGCAGATGTGCTGAAAGACTCTGGTATGAGAATCTATAAATCCATCCATAAAGCCGCATTGGATGACATGACCGCGTGGGAGGATGGTAAACTGGACGAACTGACTGAATTCCATGGCGGTTATCACGGTGTACGATGAAGATTGCATGTTTAAGCGGAAAGGGTGGAGCAGGGAAAACGCTGACAGCAGT